>NZ_PJBR01000002.1:0-79139 GCF_002863625.1 Pseudoalteromonas sp. MelDa3
GCCAATTAAATGTAAAATTGCCGTTTTATACCAAAGTAACTTGGAAATACAGGGAATAGTGGTTTTTTAAATTATTTTATTTATTGAATAACAATAAGTTAAATAAATTTAACTTATTGTTATTCAATAAATAAAATGGTTTTAATCAATATTAAAAAGCATTCGTGATGTTTGTAATTTACAAACTGAGCTTATGGCATCCTACAGCAAGTATTTTCAAGTCACTTAGGTATTCATATTTAGTCCATTAAAATAGAAGTATAGAATCCAGTTTATGAAGCATATCCGTAATTTTTCGATCATCGCCCATATTGACCATGGTAAATCGACCCTTTCAGATCGTTTGATCCAAGTTTGTGGCGGTTTAACCGACCGTGAAATGCAAAAACAAGTTTTGGATTCAATGGATATTGAGCGCGAACGTGGTATTACCATTAAAGCGCAAAGTGTAACGTTGAATTACAAAGCGAACGATGGCGAAACTTATCAACTTAATTTCATTGATACTCCAGGACACGTTGATTTTACATATGAAGTATCGCGTTCTTTAGCTGCATGTGAAGGTGCACTACTCGTTGTCGATGCAGGCCAAGGCGTTGAAGCACAAACATTAGCTAACTGTTACACCGCTATTGAAATGGAATTAGAAGTAATTCCAGTACTTAACAAAATCGATTTACCGCAAGCGGATCCTTTGCGCGTTGCAGAAGAAATTGAAGAAATTATTGGTATTGATGCCCTTGATGCAGTGCAATGTAGCGCTAAAACGGGTGTAGGTATTGCCGAAGTTCTTGAAATGATTGTTAGAGATGTTCCGCCGCCAGTAGGCGATACAGATGGACCTCTACAAGCACTTATTATCGATTCTTGGTTTGACCCATACCAAGGCGTTGTATCATTAGTGCGTATTAAGCACGGTGAATTACGCACTGGCGACAAAATAAAAATAATGTCGAATGAGCATATACATACTGCCGACCAAGTGGGTGTGTTTACACCTAAGCAAACTAACACCGGTATTTTAAGAACAGGTGAAGTAGGGTTTGTTATTGCTGGCATCAAAGAGATACATGGTGCGCCAGTAGGCGATACTATAACTCATCAAAAAAATGCGGCTCCACTTCGTTTACCTGGTTTTCAAAAAATTAAGCCTCAGGTTTATGCAGGTATGTTCCCAATTGCATCTGATGAGTATGAATCATTTCGTGATGCGCTTAATAAATTAAGCTTAAACGATGCGTCGTTATTCTTTGAACCAGAGAATTCAACTGCATTAGGTTTTGGTTTCCGCTGTGGCTTTTTAGGTATGCTACACATGGAAATCATTCAAGAGCGTTTAGAGCGTGAATACGATATTGATTTAATTACAACGGCACCTACGGTAATCTATGAGATAGTTACTAAAGAAGGTACATTCCAGATTGATAACCCGTCTGATTTACCTGCAGTAAACGATATTTTAGAAATTCGTGAGCCGATTGTTGAAGCTAATATTTTGGTACCACAAGAATACTTAGGTAATGTTATTACTTTGTGTATTGAAAAACGCGGTAGCCAAACAAAAATGACCTATCACGGAAAGCAAGTAGCTGTTACGTACGAGCTACCTATGGCTGAAGTGGTAATGGACTTTTTTGATAAATTAAAATCAACAAGCCGTGGTTTTGCATCGCTTGATTATAACTTTAAACACTTTCAAACATCGGATATGGTGCGTGTTGATATTTTAATCAATAGTGAGCGTGTTGACGCACTTGCGATTATTGTTCACCGCGATGGTGCTCAGTCTCGTGGTCGTCAGTTAGCTGATGCATTAAAAGAGCTTATTCCTCGTCAAATGTTTGATATTGCGATTCAAGCAGCGATTGGACAACACGTTATTGCACGTACTACGGTAAAACAGTTACGTAAAAACGTAATTGCTAAGTGTTACGGTGGCGATGTGAGTCGTAAGAAAAAGCTACTTAAAAAGCAAAAAGATGGTAAAAAACGTATGAAGCAAGTAGGTAATGTTGAAGTGCCTCAAGAAGCGTTTTTAGCTATTTTAAAAGTTGGTAAATAAAAACAAAGGATTATAAATGGCTGGTTATTTTTCAGTTTTATTGGTGCTATTAACCTTAGGCTCAGGCTTAATATGGTTAATAGATCACTTAATGTATGCACCTAAAAGACAGGAGCGCTTAGCGATAGCGCAAACGTCTGCTGGAGCTCCGTTAGATGAAGAAACTGCGGCATTAATTGCACCAGAACCAGTACTAACAGAAACAGCAAAGTCGATTTTCCCGATGATTGCAGCAATTACTATTTTTAGATCATTTATTTTTGAACCGTTTCAAATTCCATCTGGTTCAATGATGCCTACACTGTTAGTGGGTGACTTTATTTTAGTACAAAAGTATTCATATGGAATAAAAGACCCAGTTTGGCGCACTCAGTTAGTTGATATCGGTGAGCCTGAACGTGGTGATATTGTTGTTTTTAAATACCCTTTAGATGAAAGTGTTGACTATATTAAACGTACGATTGGTTTACCTGGCGATAAAATTGTTTATCGTGATAAACGTTTATATATTCAGCCAAACTGTAAAGAAGGCGAAACCCAACAGGGTGAGCTTTTATGTAATGAATTCAATAAAATTGATTTTAAACTAATTAATGATAACGAATTTAAACAAGGCCCAATGCCTCTAGCTCGTGTGAATGAAAATTTAACAACAGTTACGCATGATATATTAATCAACCCACAAGCGCCTGAAAGAAAAGGGCGTTACTATCAGCAACCGGGCACGCCTTCTGATGAATGGACTGTTCCTGCTGATCATTATTTTATGATGGGTGATAACCGCGACAACAGCCAAGATGGTCGCTTTTGGGGCTTTGTACCAAAAGAAAACTTGGTGGGTAAAGCTGTCTTTATATGGATGAGTTTTGAATTTGAGAATGGCCCTGATGATATTTTACCAGGATGGGTTCCAACTGGTGTTCGCTTTGAACGCCTAGGTAATATTCAGTAACGATGAAAAAAAATGTAACAGAATTATATAAAAAAATTGGCTATGAATTCGCTGATCAAGGTTTACTTGAACAAGCAATGACGCACCGCAGCCACAAAGGCCAACATAATGAGCGACTAGAATTTTTAGGCGACTCGATTTTAAGCTTTGTGATTGCCAATGCACTTTATGCCAAATTCCCTAAAGCGCGTGAAGGCGATTTAAGTCGCATGCGTTCAACACTTGTGCGTGGTCAAACACTTGCTGAGTTTGGTCTTGAATTTGGTCTAGGCGATTATTTACGCTTAGGGCCGGGCGAGCTTAAAAGTGGCGGTTTTCGTCGCGAGTCAACGCTTGCTGATGCAGTAGAAGCTATTATAGGCGCTGCATTTTTAGATTCAGGTATCGACAGTTGTGGCGATCTTATATTGGCGTGGTACCAATCACGTTTGGATGCTATTTCACCAGGGCTTAACCAGAAAGATCCTAAAACCCTGCTGCAAGAGTATTTACAAGCCCGTAAATTATCGTTACCGGGCTACACAGTGGTTGATACACAAGGCCAAGCACACAATCAAACATTCACGGTTGAATGTATTGTTGATGGAATGGATAGCATAATTTCTGTTGGTAGCTCGCGCCGTAAGGCCGAACAAAAAGCTGCCGAAAAAGCATTGAAGATACTTAAAAATGAACCTTGATACCTTAATACAGCCTCATGAACGTGATGTAGATACATTTTGTGGAATGGTGGCGATTGTCGGTCGACCAAACGTAGGTAAATCGACTTTGCTTAATGAAATCATTGAGCAAAAAGTGAGTATTACCTCACGTAAACCACAAACTACACGTCATCGTATTATGGGTATTCATACCGTAGATAAACACCAAGCGGTATACATAGATACACCGGGTCTACACGTTGAAGAAAAGCGTGCTATTAACCGTCTAATGAATCGAGCAGCGTCTAGTTCTATCGGCGATGTAGAGCTTATTATTTTTGTCGTTGAAGGCACTCATTGGAATGCAGATGACGATATGGTACTTAATAAAGTATCGCAAAGTGGTAAGCCTGTATTATTAGTTATTAATAAAATTGACCAAGTTAAAGACCGTGATCTTGTATTGCCTCATATGAAGTGGTTAAGTGACAAGTTTGATTTTGTTGGAATTATGCCAGTATCAGCAACGCAAGGTAAAAACGTTGATTTAATCAAAGCAGAAGTAACTAAACGCTTACCTCCTTGCGAATTTTACTTTCCTGAAGATTATGTAACTGACCGTTCGATGCGCTTTATGGCAGCTGAAGTTATCCGTGAAAAGCTAATGCGTTTTATGGGTGAAGAACTACCGTATTCTGTGACTGTTGAAATTGAGCAGTTTAAATGGCAAGACAACGGTATTTGGCACATCAATGGGTTAATTCTTGTTGAGCGCGAAACACAAAAACGCATGGTTATTGGTAATAAAGGCGAAAAGCTAAAAACCATTGGCCGTGAAGCCCGTAAAGACATAGAAGAAATGCTTGATAACAAAGTATTTTTAGAGCTTTGGGTTAAAGTTAAGTCGGGTTGGGCTGATGATGAACGTGCACTAAGAAGCTTAGGTTACAGTGAAGACTAAACCAAGCAGTAGCTTAGTGAATGGATAGCGACTTCTACACCGCGTATTTATTACATCGGCGTCCTTATAGTGACTCCCAAGTAATGTTAGATATGCTTGTAGAAGGCGTTGGCCAGTTAAGAATGCTGGCCCGAATTAGTGGTCGCCAGGCCACTAAACATAAAGCACAACTTCAGCCATTCCAGGCACTCCTTGTTAATTACAGTGGCAAGTACGATTTAAAATATATCAATAAGTTTGAACTGCATGGTAACCCGCACTTTTTAAAAGGTGATGAGCTTTATTGTGGTTTTTATTTGAATGAGCTAACTAATCGCATCGTTCCTGTTAATGAGCCAATTGAACAAGTATTTGAGCTATATAAATCTCACCTAGGAAACCTAAACAGCGGAGCCAATTTACAAGAAGTGCTTCGCTCGTACGAATTTCAATTATTGGAATTACTCGGTTATGGCGTGGATTTTAGTTTTGATGCCAGTGGTGAACCAATAGATGAAAAGCAGACGTATAGTTATTTCCCCGAACTTGGTTTTTTAATACAAGAAGATACGCGTTCTGGATTTAGTGGCAAACAACTCAACGCCATAGCAAATCATGACTTTAGCCAAAGTGATGTGCTATATATGGCAAAGCAATTAAGTCGCTATTTATTAAAACCCTTATTAGGTAGTAAACCATTAAAAAGCCGTGAGCTATTTATGGCCTCTCAATAAACGTAATTTTACAGGTAAGAAAATGAAAGATATTCTTTTGGGTGTAAACGTAGATCATATTGCAACACTTCGTCAAGCGCGTGGAACAAGTTACCCAGATCCAGCCCATGCAGCCAGTGTAGCAGAGCATGCAGGCGCAGACGGTATTACGATTCACTTACGTGAAGACAGACGCCATATTCAAGATCGCGACGTTTATGTGATGGCTAAAACTATCCAAACTCGTATGAATCTTGAAACCGCTGTTACCGATGAAATGATAAAAATAGCGCTTGAAGTAAAACCCGAGTACGTGTGTTTAGTACCTGAAAAGCGCGAAGAGTTAACCACCGAGGGCGGCTTAGATGTAGCGGGTAATATAGATAAAATTAAAGCCGCAACAAAAACGCTTACCGACGCGGGTATTAAAGTATCGCTATTTATTGATGCAGATAAAGCCCAACTAGATGCAGCCAAAGAATGTGGTGCTCCTTATGTAGAAATACACACAGGCGCGTATGCTGATGCAACAAATGATACTGATTTACACAAAGAGTTAGAGCATATTCGTGAAGGTGTTAAATACGCAGCAAGCTTAGGTTTGATTGTTAACGCTGGCCATGGTCTTCATTACCATAACGTTAAACCCATTGCCGCGATGCCTGAGATTTATGAGCTAAATATTGGCCACGCTATTATTGCTCGTGCAGCGATAGATGGACTCGATAAAGCCGTACGCGATATGAAACGATTAATGATTGAAGCAAGAATGTAATACGAATCTACATAAGTATTTAAAAAGCTTAATTAAAAAAACGCGGTTAATGCCGCGTTTTTTTGTATCTAAAATTCAAAGCTTATCTTTGTAGCTCAGTTACGCTTGCATCAGCAAGTAAGTTTTCAAGCTCGTCCTGTAACTCAAATAATTCAGGTTCAATATTCTCTAACAAGCATTTATTTTTAAGTGATGTTTCAATTGTTTCTGCGAGTGATTTAAGTTTAGGCACACCAGTGTAGCAACATGCGCCATGAAACTTGTGGACAATACTTAAGACTTGCTGATAATCATTACTCTCTATCGCTTTAGCAAGCAATGTAAGAGTTTCAGGGACGCTTAGAAGTAGCATATTAAGCATCTCTAGCGCTAACTCGCTCTTTCCGCCAGCACGCTGCAGGGCTTGTGCCCAATCAATTCGACTACTTTGAAATGGTGCAGGACTTTGTGGTGTATCTGTTTTAGCTTTATCGCGATTAACCGGGGTCTGTGGACTATGATCGCTAATAATTTGTTTAAGCATATCTTCATCAATAGGCTTAGTTAAATAGCCTTTAAAGCCATCTTTTAGTAGTTGCTCTTTTTCGCTTTGAAGGGCGTGTGCCGTTACAGCGATAATGGGTGTATCTTCATTAAGTGATGATTCTTGTATAAGCTTGCATGCGGTTATACCGTCCATAATTGGCATCTGAATATCCATAAAAATTATGTCGTATTTATGACTTTTACTTAAGCTGTATGCTTGTGAACCATTATGTGCCGTTTCTATTACTTCAATCTGTTCACTTAATAAAGTATGGAGAAGTTTTAAGTTGGCATCGTTATCATCAACAACTAATACTTTTAACGGCAGCAAAGCTTGATCGTTTTGTTCAATATTATGAGTAGGGTGGTCAAGCCTGTAAGGTGCGGCAAGTACCTCACACAACTTACGGTGATTAAGTGGTTTACTTAAACACGCATCAGCACCGCTGCCTATAAAGGCTTCTCGCATATTGTGCGATACAGTATTAAGCATTAAATATAAGTAATCAGTAGATTCACGCACGGCTTTCACATAGCTTTTTAGTTGCTGCATATCATCAACTGATGCCATATGGCCAATTAAGCAAACATCATATTTATGTTCAGTATTTTTTATAGCGTCTAAAAAGCTAGTCTCGTTAAAACATGCCGTTATGCTTGATTCCCACTGAGTCAATAACGAAAGTACAGCGTGATGTGTATGCTCGTGTGGCTCTAAATACAAAATACGCTTACCAATGAGCGATTTAGTCGGTAAGTCGTTAGTAAATACATGATTGGGCAAACTAAACACACTATTGAATGTAAAACAGGTACCGTTACCTGGTGCAGAGTTTAATGTTATGCGGCCATTCATCGCTTCAACAATATGCTTGGTAATAATGAGGCCAAGGCCTGTACCACCAAACTTACGTGTAATGCTTGAGTCTGCTTGCCCAAATGGCGTAAATAAAGAGTCTTGCTTATCCACAGGTATACCCACGCCAGTATCTGTTACTGACACAAGTAAAGAAGTACGTTCGTCGTCGAGTAACCGATGGCTTATGTCGACCTTAATGGAGCCTTTTTCAGTAAACTTAATCGCATTACTTAATAGGTTTATCAGCACTTGTTTAAAGCGAGTGGGATCGCCCGTTAAGTCATCTGGTACTTGTTGGTTAATGTAAATGGATAGCTCTAATTGCTTATCGTGTGCGCTAGGAGCGAGTAGTGTCATCACTTCATTTACAGCATCACGAAGTTGAAACTGAATCGACTCAAGTTCCATTGCACCCGCTTCTAGTTTGGAGAAGTCTAGAATGTCGCTAATAATAGTCATTAAACTATTTGCTGATAGCATAATAGTATCGAGATAATCTTTTTGATGTTTATTCAGCGGTGTTTTATAAAGCTGGCGTGTAAATCCAATAACACCATTTAACGGAGTACGAAGTTCGTGACTCATTTTAGCTAAAAAGTCTGATTTTACACGGTTAGCATCTTGAGCTTCTTTTTTTGCAAATGAGAGCTCTATATTTGAAGTTTCGTATTGCTCTAGTGTTTCGCGGTAGTCGCTAGTTGCTTGGTCAATATTTTTTTGCATTTCATCTTTTTGCATCACCATAGTGTGAGCAATGGTATTTAAGCCTTCTCGCAATAGCTCAAATTCACCTATCATGTTGTCGTTAAGGCCAGTACTTCTTTTACCTTCGACTAACTTGTCGGTTGCAAGTACTAACTTATTAAGCGGCGTCATAAACATGCGGCTTAACCTTAAAGCTAAAATTGCTGCAAATACCAATGATAAAATAATTACAATACCGCTAATTAATAAAGCACGTTGCTGCCCTATAACCGCTTGGTCTTTGTTTAGCTGTATAATAACGGTGCCCAGAGATGACTGAAAAGCAGATGGATCCCATTTAGAGTCGTGATTTGTATGGTTAATAATGGGCGTGAAGAATGTAACAAGCTCATCTGACTTTTGCACGTGGGTCGTTTTTAAATTTATGAGCGTCTTTTGATTAATTAACTTTTCAAATGAGCGGTGATAATTACTCGTCATTAATAGCGTATTATTTTTATCAAAAATTGCAATCGACTTAATTGTAGGGGAGTGCTTGTTATGTGTGTAGCTTATAAGGCGATTCAATAGCTGTTTGTTTTTTTCGAGCATGGGTTGCTCAAGCGCAATAGCAAGGGGCTCAGAAATAGTAGTACCTTGCTGATATAAAATTTCATCAAGCTCAATGTAACGATTTATTGTAAAATAGCCACCAAGTAGTAATCCTATGATCACCGTTGGGATCAGGGTCAGTGTTAAAACAGAATCGCGTAAGCCTAATTTGGTCATAATGGGAGCGTTTTATCGTTATTAGTATGATTTGAGTATATACGGTTCAACACGCATTCTAAAGCATCTAAATATAGGTGCTTCATAAATAAACTGAAGGTAATGCCTAATGGCGCAAATTTTTAAAGCGAAAAAAAAACCGCTTAAGCAACAAACATTAGAATTAAATATAACGGGAATGGATCATCAAGGGCGTGGCATTGCGAAGCATAATAATAAAGTATGTTTTGTAAGCGGTGCATTACCAAATGAAACAGTTAAAGCAATGCTCGTCGAAGATAAAGCTAAATACAGCAGTGCAAAAGTAATTAAAGTTATTAAAGCGAGTGAATCAAGAGTAGACGCTTTTTGTGAGCACTATAATCAGTGTGGTGGCTGCCAATTACAGCATTTAGAAGTAAGCCAACAAGTTGTAGAAAAACAAACTGCAGTTACTCAGCTATTTAGTAAGTTTGCTAAATTAAACAGCTTAAACTGGCAAGCTCCATTATTAAGTAAGTCTGTGCATTACAGGCGCAGCGCTCGCATAGCCGTTATGTTTGATAAAGCAGCAAAAAAAATGCGTGTTGGTTACAGAGCCAGTGGTTCAAAAAATATTGTCAGTATTAATAAATGTGCAGTACTTGATGAAGTATTTGCAGATGTTTTTACACTTTTTGATGGTTTAATTAATCAACACAAAGCGCTGCACAGTATAAGCCATTTACAGTTATGCCAAAGTGATGAGAAAAACTTTGTTGTTATTCGTCACACTAAAGCAATTAACGATGATACAAAGGCTTTGGTTGAGCACATAACAAAAAGCCAACAGTTTGAAGTTGTATGGCAAAGCGAGAGCGATGTAATTGAGCATTCACACTTAGCCATGCCGTTTTATTATCTTAAAGAGTTTGATCTAAAATTTGAATTTGGTTTAGGTAATTTTATTCAGGTAAATGCGCAAGTTAACGAAGCTATGTTAAAGCAAGCCGCAAATTGGCTTGATTTAAAAGGTGATGAAAATTTATTGGATTTATTTTGTGGCATTGGTAATTTCTCATTAGTGTTGGCAAAACAAGCAAAATCTGTAATTGGCGTAGAAGGTGTGACTTCAGCGGTTGCAATGGCTGCTCAAAATGCGCAAACTAACTCTATTACCAATGCGCAGTTTCATTGCTTTGATTTAACGCAAAGCATACAGAGCGCCCCATGGTTTAGTAAAAACTTAGATGTGCTTGTACTCGATCCATCTAGGACTGGTGCAATGGCTGTATTAGAGCAATTATCTTTAAAGCAGTTTAAAACTATTTTATATGTCTCTTGTGACCCTGTTACTTTAGCCCGTGACAGCGCAATTATTTCACAAGCTGGCTTTGATCTTAATAAAATTGGGCTAATGAATATGTTCCCTCATACAGGGCATATTGAAACTATGGCGTTATTTCAACGGAGGTAGAACGCATTATGGTAGCTACACGACAATCACATCAACAAGATGAGACAACAGATTTTAGCACTCGGCTTTTATTTCTTGCCTTGTCTGAAGAAAAAACAGAGCTACTTACTAAAGCGCAAGCGCTCTGCGTAAAATGTGATAATGAAAGCAGGCAAACTACTGCAATCGAAATGGTTGAAATTTTAGCTGAGCTAAATCTCGACCCCGAATCGTTAGCTACTGCGTATTTAACCCCGTATTTTTTAAACGATTTAATATCATTAGAAACCATAGAAGAGCAGCTTGGTAGTAATATAGCCATGCTGTTAACTGGGGTTGCACAAATGGCCACTATTAGTACTTTATCGCATCAAGGTAAAGGAACTATGCAAGTTGATAATATTCGAAAAATGTTATTAACCATGGTTGAAGATGTGCGCGCCGTGGTCATTAAGCTTGCCGAGCAGGTATGTCATTTACGTAATGTAAAAAATGCGGATGAAGAAGACCGCGTCATTGCCGCTAAAGAAACGGCTGATATTTTTGCACCATTGGCAAACAGATTAGGAATAGGGCAATTAAAGTGGGAACTGGAAGATTTATCGTTTAGATATTTGCACCCAGGCACCTATAAAAGCATAGCCAAACAACTTGACGACAAACGTCTTACGCGCGAAGCCTATATGGAAGATATGGTTGAGCAAGTAAAAAACCGTTTAAGTGAAGCGGGCATAGAGGCCCAAGTTTATGGCCGCCCCAAGCACATTTACAGCATTTATAAAAAAATGCAGCAAAAAAACTACGAGTTTGATCAGCTTTTTGATATTCGTGCAATGCGTATCGTTGTTGAACGCCTACAAGATTGTTATGGAGCGCTGGGTATTGTGCACACCAATTGGCGTCATCTTAATAAAGAGTTTGACGACTATGTAGCAACCCCAAAACAAAACGGCTATCAGTCAATCCATACCGTGGTATTTGGGCCTGAAGGTAAAACAGTAGAAATACAAATTCGTACCAGCGATATGCATCAAGATGCTGAGTTGGGTGTGGCTGCACACTGGATGTACAAAGAAGGTGCATTACCGGGACGCGGCTCGGGTTATGAGCAAAAAATTAGCTGGTTGCGTAAGTTACTTCAATGGCAAGAAGAAGTGGTTGATGGTGGCGATTTAGCAGAAGAGCTTAAAAACCAAGTAGTAGAAGACCGCGTATACATATTTACCCCAAGCGGCGATATTATTGATTTACCACTTGGCGCTACACCGCTTGATTTTGCTTACTACATTCACTCAAATGTGGGGCATCGTTGTATTGGTGCAAAAATATTCGGCAAAATAGTGCCGTTCACGCATCAACTTACAACTGGGGATCAGGTAGAAATACTGACCCAAAAACAACCAAATCCAAGTCGTGATTGGTTAAACCCGTCATTAGGGTACATTAAGTCATCGCGCGCTAGAGCCAAAATTCATCACTGGTTTAAACAGCTCGACCGCGACAAAAACTTAAGTGCGGGGAAAGAAATTCTCGACAGTGAATTACAAAAGCTTAATTTAACATACAAAGATTTAGAGCCAGCCATCAAGCGTTTTAACTTTAAAGAACTTGATGACTTAATGGTTGCAATTGGTGCGGGCGATGTACGCCTCAATCAAATGCTTAACTTTGTAAGTGATCGGACAGAAGATGAACCGGTTATTCGTATTAAAGCGCCTAGCAAAGTAACCGGTGACAAAAACGGCATAGTGGTTGATGGCGTTGGTAGCTTAATGAGCCATGTAGCCAAATGCTGTCGTCCTGTCCCTGGCGATGAGATAATAGGTTATATAACGCAAGGTCGAGGAATAGGTGTTCATAAGGAAGACTGTGATTCGTTTAATAACTTAAAAAATCAGCATCCAGAGCGTGTTATTTCGGTAAGTTGGTCTGATGATATCAACGGCTCGTACGCACTAAGTATTAAAATAGAAGCAACCGATCGTTCAGGGCTAATACGCGATATAAGCTCAGTACTTGCTAACGAAAAAGTAAATGTTTTAAACATGAACGTAAATACGGTTGAAGATAATCAGTTAGCTATATTTACGATGCAAATAGAAGTACATGACTTATCGGGTACTAATCGTGTTCTTTCTAAGTTACACCAAATTGAAGGTGTACACGATGCCAAGCGTGGTCATTAATCATGAATGATAATGCAGCGCTTACACAGCTTCTTAGCATAATGAAAACACTGCGAGATCCCAAGGATGGTTGCCCGTGGGATCTTAAACAAGATTTTAAATCTATTGTGCCGCATACACTAGAAGAAGCATACGAAGTTGCCGACTGTATTGAGTCAGGCAACTTAGGTGAGCTTAAAGGTGAATTGGGTGATTTGTTATTTCAAATTATTTTTTATGCGCAGCTTGCACAAGAGCAAAATCTATTTGATTTTAATGATCTAGTGGAGCAATTAAACGATAAGCTTACACGTCGCCACCCGCATGTATTTGGCGATAAAAAAGAGCTAACAGACGAGCAGCTATCGCAACAGTGGCAAGCAATCAAAGCACAAGAACGCAGTGCTAGAGCGCAAACAGAATCACCTTCTTTTTGGCAAGATATTCCTGCCAATATGCCAAGTTTAAGTAAAGCCAAAAAAATTCAACAACGGGTTGCCGCACTTGGTTTCGATTGGCCAACGTATCATGGTGCACTTGATAAAGTGAGCGAAGAAGTGCTTGAAGTAAAAGAAGCGATTGAGCAAGACCCGTTATCTGATCATACAGCGGAAGAGCTCGGCGACTTACTTTTTGCCACTGTTAATGTTGTACGCCATATTAAACGAGATCCCGAACAACTGCTTCGTAGCGCTAATGATAAGTTTTCAGCGCGTTTTGAAAAGGTAAACGCCTATTTGCATGCGCAAGGTAAAAGCTTAGATACAGCCACCTTTGAAGAGATGGATAGTGCGTGGGATGCGATTAAAAAAGTAAAATAGGCTTAATGTTAAATAGTGCACATTTTTTGTGCGCGTATTAGCTAATTTTAGCTGGATTGATAAGCAGTGTTTTGGTACAATTTCGCCCCGTCTTGATGATATACCCTTAGGCTCTTCTTTGGGTGTTATATTCCTTTTAATTCCTGATATTCTAGGGTTCGCATGAGTACAAAATTTATCTTCGTTACTGGCGGAGTTGTTTCTTCGTTGGGTAAAGGTATTGCCGCAGCTTCACTGGCCGCTATTTTAGAAGCCCGTGGTTTAAATGTTACCATTTTAAAGCTGGATCCTTACATCAACGTTGACCCAGGCACAATGAGCCCAATTCAACACGGTGAAGTTTACGTTACAGAAGACGGCGCAGAAACTGACCTTGATTTAGGTCACTACGAGCGTTTTATTCGTACCAAAATGACTAGTCGTAATAACTTCACACAAGGCCGTGTATATGAAGACGTATTACGTCGTGAGCGCCGTGGTGAATACCTAGGCGCTACTATTCAGGTTATTCCACATATCACTAACGATATTAAGCAACGTGTATACGACGGTGCTGAAGGTTATGATATTGCTATTGTAGAAATTGGCGGCACTGTAGGTGATATAGAATCACAACCGTTTATTGAAGCAATTCGTCAGATGGGAACTGAAATTGGCCGCGAACGCGCGCTATTTATTCACTTAACGTTAGTGCCATTTTTAGGCCCTGCAGGTGAAGTTAAAACAAAACCAACTCAGCACTCTGTTAAAGAGTTACGCTCAGTAGGTATTCAGCCAGATATTCTTATTTGTCGTTCAGACCGTAAACTACCTAATAATGAGCGTGCAAAAATCTCATTATTCACAAACGTAGAAGAAAAAGCGGTTATTTCATTACCTGACGTAGACAGCATTTATAAAATTCCTGCGTTATTAAAAACGCAAGAATTAGATAACTTCGTATGTCGTCGTTTTCACTTAGATCCACCAGAAGCAGATTTAGCTGAGTGGGAACAAGTACTTTATCAAGAGTCTAACCCAACGGGTGAAGTGACAATTGGTATGGTTGGTAAATACACTGAATTACCAGATGCGTACAAATCGGTTAACGAAGCATTAAAGCATGCGGGCCTTAAAAACCGTTTAACAATTAATATTCAATACGTAGATTCACAAGATTTAGAAAGCAAAGGTGTTGAATTACTTTCACACTTAGATGCTATTTTAGTACCGGGTGGATTTGGCGGACGTGGTGTTGAGGGTAAAATCTTAGCGGCTAAATACGCACGTGAAAATAAAGTACCATACCTAGGTATTTGTTTAGGTATGCAAGTAGCATTAATTGAATATGCACGTAATGTTGCAGGTTTAACGGATGCAAACTCTACAGAGTTTAATGCAAATTCAGAAGCACCAGTAGTTGGCTTAATTACTGAATGGCTAGATGCTGAAGGTAATGTTGAAACACGTAGCGAAAAATCTGATTTAGGTGGCACTATGCGTTTAGGCGCACAAAAATGTCATTTAACACCAGGTTCTAAAGTACGCGAAGTATATGGCAGCGACGAAATAGTTGAACGCCATCGTCATCGCTACGAAGTAAATAATAACTTTGTAGAAATACTTGAAAAAGCAGGCTTAAGCTTTACTGGTTTATCAGAAGATAAAAAACTGGTAGAAATTATCGAAAATAAAGATCACCCATGGTTTATTGCCGCGCAGTTCCACCCGGAATTCACGTCAACTCCACGTGATGGTCATCCGTTATTTGAAGGGTTTGTAGCAGCCGCGCATATCCACCAAAAAGCGAATTCGTAATTTTAAAAGCCGTGCATATTGCACGGCTTTTTTGTTTTAAGGGCTGACTAAGCTATATAAAACGTAGTAAAGTTAGCTGAACTCACCATTTTGGGAATATAGAGGAATCAAGATGTCAGAAATCGTAAAAGTAATCGGTCGCGAAATTATGGACTCGCGTGGTAACCCAACTGTTGAAGCAGACGTACATTTAGCAGATGGCTCTTGGGGTCGTGCAGCAGCACCTTCAGGCGCATCTACCGGTACTCGTGAAGCATTAGAGTTACGCGACGGTGATAAATCACGTTACTTAGGTAAAGGTGTATTAAAAGCAGTTGGTTATATCAATAACGAAATTGCTGATGCTTTAAAAGGCCAAAGTGCATTAAATCAAAGCGCTGTAGATAAAGTGATGCTAGATTTAGACGGTACCGAAAATAAAGAAAAATTAGGTGCAAACGCAATCTTAGCTGTATCACTAGCAACTGCAAAAGCAGCTGCACAGTCTAAAAAAGTTGAGCTTTATGAACATATCGCTGACTTAAACGGCACACCAGGTGTTTACTCTATGCCACTTCCAATGATGAACATCATCAATGGTGGTGAGCATGCAGATAACTCTGTAGATATTCAAGAATTCATGATCCAACCTGTTGGCGCTAAAAACTTCCGCGAAGGCCTACGTATGGGTGCTGAAGTATTCCATAGCCTTGCTAAAGTACTTAAAGCTGATGGTCATTCAACAGCGGTTGGCGATGAAGGTGGTTTTGCACCTAACCTTGCATCTAACGAAGCGGCTCTTGCAGCAATTAAAGTCGCTGTTGCAAACGCAGGTTACGAGCTAGGTAAAGATATTACTTTAGCGATGGATTGTGCTGCATCTGAGTTCTACGACAAAGAAGCAAATATCTACGACCTTAAGGGTGAAGGCAAAAAATTCACTTCTGAAGAATTTAACTTCTTCTTACAAGATCTTACTAATCAGTACCCAATCGTTTCTATTGAAGATGGTCTTGATGAGTCTGATTGGGATGGATTTGCACATCAAACTAAACTAATGGGTGATAAAATCCAATTAGTAGGTGATGATTTATTTGTAACAAATACTAAGATTTTAAAACGTGGTATCGACAACGGTATTGCTAACTCAATCTTAATTAAGTTTAACCAAATCGGTTCTTTAACTGAAACTTTAGCTGCAATAAAAATGGCTAAAGACGCTGGTTTTACTGTTGTTATTTCTCACCGTTCTGGTGAAACTGAAGATTCAACAATTGCTGATTTAGCTGTTGGTACTGCTGCAGGTCAAATTAAAACAGGTTCATTGAGCCGTTCTGACCGTGTTGCAAAGTACAACCAATTGCTACGTATTGAAGAGCAATTAGGTGATAAAGCACCGTACAACGGTCTTAAAGAAGTTAAAGGTCAGTAATTCTATTTTATATAGAATCTAATTTTTAATTTTAGATGATAAAATCCTCGCATAAGCGGGGATTTTTTATGCCTGATACTTTTTCAAAGAGATGAGAATAAGTTGTAGGGTTAAGCTTGCTGGCGCGCGCACAGAGCGAAAGAGGGTGGCGGCAATAATATTAAAGGTTACTTAAGTTTTAATATTTTATAACACAGTTAAAGCTGAAACTGCTGCTTTAAAATATCACCTGTAAAACTGGTTTTTAAGTAAAAGCCACGGGGTAGGGTTTTAATTATTTGCCCATTTGGACCAATAGCATCAGTCACTATTTTGCTATGAGCAGCTTTAGGGCGTATTTGCATCGCATCGCCTAAATGGCCTGATATTTCGTCGACTCTACCTAGCGCAATTAGCTCCATTTGCTCTTCCCAGTCGCGCTGTAATAAAGCGTCCTGTTCAGGTGAGGGTTGCCACAAAAAGCCGCTGCCAATGGTTCTATCAAACGGGGCAATATCACGTTCGCTTAAAATTGGCAGCCATAAAACATGATTTAGTTTTTTACGTACAGAGCTGGTATGCCACGTCATTCCTGTAACGTTCATTAAAGGTGTAACCGATACAAACGTAGTTTCCAGTGGCCTACCTTTATAGGAAATAGGGAGTGTTTTTAGCTCAATTCCTAAATCTTCAAAATCCGGAAGTGGTTTTGAGCCCGCAGTAGCACCTAGTACGTATTCAATTAACTGACCAGTCCAACCTTTTTCGCGCAGTAAATCATCTGGCGTTTTAAAATTATACTTGTTAGCAAGCTGCCCTAGAGTTAATCCGGCAATATTATTAACGCGTTGCATTAAATCGTTAATTGAGTGTGGTTTTGTAGGTCGCATGTCATGCCAATTTTATTAAAATATGAATATTATAGAGGTTTAATAACTCACTAACTACGTTGAAATTACTTATGCGGAGAAACTGCATATGATAGTTTTTTGTTATTGAGCTACTTTTTATTGCGATTATAAGTATCAATTCAACGTAATCAGTATTCTTAATTTCGGTTGTATAAATATCATAGCCATGATAGCAAATAGGCTAAGCCGTGGATATCACTAGAGTTGTGTGTTTTTTGCTCGCTTGTTGTTTGTGTTAATTTTGAACATATTGAAATTAAGCTGCTTTACTTTAAGTTACTGACTCAGTTGGTTTTTTTAATGTTGTACATTCAGTTTTGATTAAGCAATTTAAAAGTTGTAAGGATAAATACAACTATATGAACATGTTTATCCACAGAATCTGTGGAGAAGCCAAGTTTTTGGATCTAATATTGTGGATTTGTTTGCAAAATGAGCGTGTTTTACAAAAGTTATGCACAAACTGTGAGTAACTAGAGGAAAACAAGAACCGCAATAGCCTTGTTAAGTTATTTTCCAAATATTTACCCACTCTCCATAAATTATCAATGTACTAAAAGCTCAAACTTAGCTTACTAATCGGGTTGGGTATAATAGTATTTGCCGTATTGCGGCTAATGTGGAACAATCATTAAAAATCGACTTACAAATGAGGCACTAAGGTGATTGATGCCGAAGGTTTTCGTGCCAATGTCGGAATTGTGATTTGCAATAATCAGGGACAGGTTTTTTGGGCCAGACGTTATGGTCAACACTCTTGGCAATTTCCCCAAGGTGGTGTTGATGATGGCGAAACTGCAGAACAAACCATGTACCGTGAATTACACGAAGAAGTAGGGTTGCGACCAGAAGATGTAGAAATAGTCGCAAGCTCAAAACATTGGTTACGCTATAAATTACCCAAACGATTAATCCGCCGAGACTCTAGTCCGGTGTGTATTGGGCAAAAACAAAAATGGTTTTTACTAAAATTACGCTGTAAAGACGAAGATGTAAATTTACTTAAAACCCATCATCCTGAATTTGATGATTGGCGCTGGGTAAGTTATTGGTATCCTGTAAGACAGGTTGTATCGTTTAAACGGGATGTTTATCGACGTGTAATGAAAGAGTTTGCTCCTTTCGCCATGCCTTTTAATAAGAGAGAACAACATAAAGATCATTGGCGAAGTAAAAGGTAGTTAATTCAGAATAAAATAAAGGAGCAGGACATGCTGGCTACACTGAGATCTATTGCGGAGTCTGTATCGCGACAAGCGAATTTAGACAGCGCATTAGTGTGCTTTGTGCAAATGGTTAAAGATGCCATGAAAACCCAGTGCTGCTCCATTTATTTTGCAGATTACAGCCAGGACAATTTTGTACTTATGGCAACCGAAGGGCTAAACCCCGATGCGGTAGGTAAGTTTAGAATTGGTTTTACCGAAGGTTTAGTTGGCCTAGTAGCGCAACGCGAAGAACCTATTAATATTGCATTTGCTAAATCGCATCCTCGTTTTAAGCTCTCCCCCGAAGTAAATGAAGAAGGCTACAACGCTTTTTTATCTGTACCCGTTGTTCATCAAAAAAAAGTACTGGGCGTTATTGTTGTCCAACAAAAAATGGCACGTGTATTTAGCCAAGACGAAGAGTCGTTTTTAATAACGCTTTCTGCTCAACTTGCTTCACAGTTAGCGCATGCTGAAATTAAAGAAATATTACGCCAAGATGAGTCATCTCATCAAACGTCTGTTTTAAAAGGTGTATCGAGTGCGCCAGGAATAGGTATAGGACAAGCATTTGTTGTATTACCAAAACTTGATTTTAAATCTATTGAGCTTTTAAAAGACAGTGACGTCACTGAGCAGCGTCGTTTATTTACTCAAGCTGTAGCTGCAACGCGCAAAGAATTTAATACCCTATCTATGACGCTAAGCGATTCTATTCCGCACGAAGCTCTTGCGGTATTTGATGTGTATCAACAACTGCTTGACGCTAAAAGTTTAGGGCATAATGTTGAAATGCAATTACAAGAAGGCTGGTGTGCTAAAAGCGCCCTAAAAATTGTAATAGAGCGTTTAATATCTCAATTTAATGCCATGCAAGACCCTTATATAAAAGAGCGTGCTGTTGACGTTAAAGACATTGGTCTTCGCGTATTACACCACCTTGTAAATACCGAGCACGCTGTTAAAAATTATCCGGCCAACACTATTTTAATTGCTAATACCTTAACACCCGCCATGCTTGCTGAAGTGCCAAAAGGTCACTTAACAGGCGTTGTAAGCGTAAATGGCTCTGCAAATAGCCATGCTTCTATATTAACGCGTGCGATGGGGATCCCTGCCATTTGGGGTATAGAGGATTTACCTCTATTGCAGTTTAATGGCAAACCGATGATTTTAGATGCATTTGCTGGGCGTTTATATATATCGCCTTCACAAATGCTGATGGACGAATACACAGAGTTACAGCATCAAGATAACCTACTAAATAACCGCTTTTTAGCTGAGCAAGACTCAGAATCAATTACGCTTGACGGTGAACATGTTAGCTTATTATTGAACGCAGGCCTTGAGCTTAATACCGAGCAAAGTAGCGCGCATATTTGTGACGGTGTGGGGCTTTATCGAACCGAAGCGTGGTTTATGCAAAAGGGCCAGTTTCCTTCGCAATCAGAGCAAGAAAATTGGTACCGAGAAGTACTAACTAGCTATCATCCTAATCCTGTGGTTATGCGTACATTGGATATTGGGGGCGATAAGGTACTTGATTACT
This sequence comes from Pseudoalteromonas sp. MelDa3, assembly GCF_002863625.1. NCBI lineage: Bacteria > Pseudomonadati > Pseudomonadota > Gammaproteobacteria > Alteromonadales > Pseudoalteromonadaceae > Pseudoalteromonas > Pseudoalteromonas sp. MelDa3. The sequence goes on from NZ_PJBR01000002.1 coordinate 20,196, forward strand.
TTAATATTACCGAAGAAAACCCATTTTTAGGTTGGCGTGGTATTCGTATAAGCCTTGATCATCCAGAGTTATTTTTAGATCAACTAAAAGCGATGCTTAAAGCAAATATTGGTTTGGGTAATTTAAAAATAATGCTCCCTATGATCAGTGGCACTGAAGAAGTTGATGAGTCACTTGCGTTATTTGAACAGGCTTATTTTGAGTTAAGTGAAAAATACCCAGAGCAAACCATAGAAAGACCCGACATAGGAATAATGCTGGAAGTACCTTCAAGTGTATTTATGCTTCCAGAGTGGTCAAAAAAAGTCGATTTTTGCTCAGTAGGCAGTAACGATTTAACACAGTATTTATTAGCAGTAGACAGGGCTAACGCACGTGTAGCCGAACTTTTTAACCCTTATCACCCAGGTGTACTAAGAGTACTAAATAAAGTGGCGCACGAATGTGAGCAATATGAACTGCCATTTAGTTTGTGTGGGGAACTAGGCGGCGATCCTGAAGGAGCTATTTTACTTATTGCCATGGGTTACAGACGCCTGAGTATGAATTTATCATCGCTTAATAAAGTGAAGTGGGTACTTAGGCGTTTAAATGTCAGTGACATGGAACAACTACTAAGTGAATGTTTAGCGCAATCCACAGCCAAACAAGTACTACGTTTAACGCGAAGCTTTATGCTAGAGCATAAATTAGGTGATTTGTTTTACACCCCCAAATAAGCTTGTACACCTAATTAATTGCAATACACAGATGCTATTAGTTTTATAATCCTTTAATATATAAACCTTAAAAGGGTATTTGAGATTACTATGTATGACTTAGGTTTGTTAGTCGCAAGCTGCGCACTACTAGGCTGTATTGTTGGGTTTTTAGCTGGGTTACTAGGCATTGGCGGCGGTTTAATTATCGTTCCAGTACTAAGCACTCTGCTACTCTCATTTAATGTAACGTCGGCTGATCATGTATTAGTAATTGCTATTGCAACCTCACTCGCTTCTATTTTATTTACTTCAACGTCTTCAGCGCTGGCTCATCATAAAAATGATAATGTGCCTTGGGCAATCGCCCCGTGGGTTATGTCGGGTGTGGCTTTAGGTGCACTTATTAGTGGCTTTGCAGCAAGTTTAATCCCTGAACAAATATTACGTACAGTGTTTGCTATAAGTGTTGTATTTATTGCAGCAAGAATGGTGCTCTCCGCGCGTAATAAACCGATGTCAGAAAAACCGTTGCCGGCTGGTCCTATTTTAGGGGGCGTTTCTGCAATAATGGGCGGGTTATCAGGTTTAATAGGGATTGGCGGCGGAGCTTTAATAGTACCGATGCTTAATTATTTTTCGGTTGATATAAAAAAAGCAATTGGCTGCGCGGCAGCGTGCGGAATTGTTATTGCATTATTTGGCTCTATTGGTTACATCAGCGCAGGCTGGCATGTTACCGATTTAGAGCATGGTTTTGCCGGGTTTGTTTATTTACCTGCATTATTTGGGATTGTTATTACCTCGTGGTTTGTTGCGCCCATTGGCGCCAAAGCAACTCACTATTTACCTGTTAATACAATTAAGAAAGTTTTCGCGGTGCTGCTTGTAGTTATCGCAATTAAAATGGTTTTTAGCTAAAGGTTTATTTTTTATGGCACTTGAGTTTCCTCAAATTGATCCAATTATTTTTTCTGTTGGACCGCTAAGCGTACGTTGGTATGGCTTAATGTACTTAATAGGTTTTGCATTTGCGATGTGGTTTGCTAATCGTCAAGCGTCAAAGCCAAATTCGGGTTGGACTAAAGACCAAGTAAGCGATTTACTGTTTTACGGCATGTTAGGGGTAATACTAGGCGGGCGTATTGGCTACGTATTGTTTTACCAGTTTAGTTATTTTATAGAAAACCCACTGTATTTATTTAGGATAGATCAGGGCGGTATGTCGTTCCATGGTGGAACACTTGGCGTTATAACCGCCGTCGCAATTTTTTCATGGACGCGTAAAAAGTCACTGCTTCAAGTAGGCGACTTTGTTGCACCACTGGTTCCTGTAGGGCTTTTAGCTGGACGTATTGGTAACTTTATAAACGGTGAGTTATGGGGCCGAGTTACCGACGTGCCATGGGCAATGGTATTTCCAACGGGCGGTCCGCTTGCGCGTCACCCATCGCAGTTATACGAAGCATTTTTTGAAGGCTTAGTGCTGTTTTTAATCCTGCAATGGTTTATTAAAAAACCACGTCCAGCAGGCAGCGTAGCCGGTGTATTTTTATTAGGTTACGGCGTGTTTAGATTCTGTATTGAATATTTCCGCCAACCCGATGCACAACTCGGTTTATTTGCCGACTTTATTTCAATGGGACAAATACTTTCACTTCCTATGATAGTGGGTGGTTTAGGTTTATTAATTTGGGCATATAAGCAACCACAACACGTTAAAACAGCTAAGGCATAATAAGAAAAGCATGAAACAATATTTAAAATTATGTCAGCGTATTGTTGACGAAGGTCAGTGGGTCGAAAACAAACGTACAGGTACGCGTTGTTTAACCGTTATTAATGCCGATTTAGAATACGATGTGGCTAATAATAAGTTTCCAATGATCACGACGCGAAAAAGTTACTACAAAGCAGCGATTGCTGAGTTACTAGGATATTTACGTGGTTACGACAGCGCTGAGCAGTTTCGTGAGATTGGCTGTAAAACATGGGATGCCAACGCGAACGATAACAACGCATGGCTCAATAACCCTAACCGTAAAGGTGAGGACGATATGGGCCGTGTTTATGGCGTACAAGGCCGTGGTTGGCAACGTCCAGATGGCTCAACGCTTGATCAGCTTTCCAAAGTTATTAATAACTTAAAAAATGGCATTGATGACCGTGGTGAAATAATCACGTTTTATAATCCAGGTGAGTTTGAGCTTGGTTGTTTGCGTCCGTGTATGCATACGCACACTTTTTCACTACTTGGCGATACGCTATACTTAACGTCATACCAGCGAAGCTGTGATGTACCGCTTGGCCTTAATTTCAATCAGATTCAGTGTTTTGTGTTGCTTGCGTTAGTGGCTCAAATTACCGGCCACAAAGCGGGTAAGGCGTATCATAAAATTGCTAATGCACATATTTACGAAAACCAACTTGAACTGATGCGAGACGTGCAGTTAACGCGTGAGCCATTTGAATCACCTCAGTTAAAAATTAATCCAAAAATTAAATCATTAGAAGACATAGAAACGTGGGTAACACGAGACGACTTTGAAGTAATAGGCTATCAATGCCACGAAGCGATTCAATATCCATTTTCAGTATAATAAAAGATTAAGGAAAACATAAAATGAAAGCAGTGATCCCAGTAGCGGGCCTTGGCACTCGTATGTTACCAGCCACTAAAGCAATTCCTAAAGAAATGCTGCCAGTGGTAGACCGTCCTTTAATTCAATATGTAGTAAACGAAGCCGTTGCTGCAGGAATTAAAGAAATAGTGTTGGTAACGCACTCAAGTAAAAATTCAATCGAAAATCACTTCGATACAAGTTTTGAACTAGAAGCTACTTTAGAAAAGCGTGTTAAGCGGCAACTACTTGCCGAAGTGCAAGCAATTTGCCCTAAAGACGTAACCATTATTCACGTACGCCAAGGTGAAGCAAAAGGCTTAGGCCATGCTATTAGTTGTGCAGCGCCTATTATTGGTAACGAACCGTTTGTAGTTATTTTACCAGATGTAATTATTGACGATGTAGAGAGCGATCTTAAAAAAGATAACTTAGCAGAAATGATCGCTAATTTTGAGAAAACCAAGCACAGCCAAATTATGGTAGAACCAGTACCAATGGCACAAGTTAACCAGTTTGGTGTGGTTGATTTAGGTGATGTTGACTTAAAGCAAGGTGAAAGCTCACCAATTCTTAATATGGTAGAAAAGCCGCCAGTAGATGAAGCTCCATCAAACTTAGCTGTAGTGGGTCGATACGTATTAAGCGAAAATATCTGGCCGTTACTTGCAAAAACTCCGCAAGGTGCAGGCGACGAAATTCAATTAACTGACGCAATTGCGATGTTAATGGAACACGAAAAAGTAGATGCATACGCTATAAAAGGCCGTAGCCACGATTGTGGAAGTAAAATTGGTTACTTAAAAGCAACGATTGAATTTGCACTTCGTCGCGATGAATTTGCCGATGAATTAAAATCATTTATTAAAAAACTGATTTAACAGTTAACGTAAAACATGAAAGGCGCCTATATCGGCGCCTTTTTTTATGAGTTTTATTAGGGCCTGTTTATCTTTCGAGGTTAAATTTTCAGCAGGCTGTTTGGTATTTAGGCAAGGCAGAGCCTATGTAGTGTGGTTATTCCCCATAAATAGGCGATAACGTAGCATAAATGCCAAACATGCGCTGCCCGAAGGGTTCTGCCTCGGGACAATTTACTCTTTGTTACTCGGTTTTTACTTAGCCCACTAGGTTACAAACCTCGCGCCGCGATTAAATCGCCCCTAGATTGAACAAATTTTAATCCTGAAAGGTCAACAGGCCCTAGAATAAAATAAGAAAAGGAATAGCTCTAAAATAAAAGTTTTTAAGTCATTACAGACATATTGTTATTTATGTTGTAAAGTTTGTGTTAATTGGCATTGAATTTGTATTAAATAATGCTCTCAAGGAAGGGGTGGAGTATGCAACGTTGTGTTTTACGAAATACTGACAAGCATGCGAAGAGCTAAGTTTTATAGCTCACAGCTTAAATAAAGTTAAACGCTTTCTTGTGAGAATGTTTAACTGAAATGTAGTGTAAAAACACTGCTTTCAGGACAACTAATACATGTTTATATATAAAAAAAAAAACATTGGGCTTTTACTTAGCTTGCTAATGCTTTTATTTGGTACAGCATGCAGCGTCTCGCCTGAAATAAAAACCATTGATGAACAACCTCAAAGTAACTCGCCTGACTACGTATCAATTACAGCCCTTGAACTTGCACAGCTAAAAGATGCCGCAATGCAGTGGCAACAAGCTCGTGAAGGTATAGAGCGAATTTTAAGATTAGAAAAAGAAATAACTTACCTCGTAAATCATATCGATATTATAAACAGCAAAGCTATTGCGCAGTCTAATCAAGGGTATAGCAGCAAGTCTGTACGCTCACCACGAAACACACGTAATGTTAAGTCACGCCAACAAGTTAAACAAAATTACAGTAATAAAAAACAAACTGTAGAATTAAATAAACCTAAACATGTATTTGCTTTACAGGTAGCTTCGGTTGACTCAGAGCAAGGTGTGGCTAAAGCATGGCAAGAGCTAAATACTAAAGCAGCACCGTTGTTTAGAGACAAAATATTGACTAACGTAGAAGCCGCCAAAATAAACGACAAAATGTTTTACAGGCTAAAACTTGGCTCTTACCAAAACTTTAAAAATGCAAAAGCAGACTGTGACGTATTCAAGTTGTACAAACTCGATTGCATAGTAAGTAACTACACCGATAAGCCAGTAAAGCTGTAGTTAAAATAGAAACTTGCTTAAAATCTGTTTATCCATAAAATACACCCTTCATAATTAAATGCGTTTAGGGGGTATATTTCCCCATAAAACAACGTCATTTCAGGGAAGGAAAATGCTTTTAAAACGGAGCTTAGAATGCATGATGCTAATGGGTGTACTTGTTTTATCTGCATGTAACTCATCTCAACAAGTTAAAATGGCTCAAGCAACCCCGCAACCGATTCTTATTGAAAAGTCTGATTTGGAGCTGCTCAAAAGCTCTGCGGCACAATGGGAAAGCTCTCAACCAAAAGTAGAGCAGCTACTCAAGTTAGAAAATAAATTAACGCAGCTTGCTACTAACCTAAAACAACTAAATGAGTCTGATGTTCTAAATACTCGTGTAAATGATGTAGTTAATAACGAAAGTATATTAAAAACCGACTCGGCATTGTTTGCTTTGCAAATTGCCGCTTTTAAAAATAAAAATGCATTGCAAAAGAAGCTCAGCGAATTCCAAAAAAAAATACCACAAAATATCATCTTATCCACTGAGATAAATGTAGAAACCGTAAGTGTTAATAACACAACTTTTTATCGATTGAAGTTAGGTGCTTATAGCAATTAAGCGGATGCGAAAAATGATTGTTTAGCTCTTATAAAGCAACAAGTAGCATGTTTTGTTAGCTATTATGTTCAACAACCTTACAGAAGTACGATATAGGCATACAAATTGCTTCATCCTCAGTATGTTTTGAAGAGGATGGCAATTATGCGCCTTTTACTGCCTTTATTATTTTTAAATTTAGCTGCTTGTAACTTGGTGCCACCGCCAGAACCAAGTGTGCCTACAGATGCACCTAAAGCGGCCATGGCTCCTTTTACTGTTGATGACTATGTAGTTAATTTAACGTCGCAACTTAACCACCTAAATGGAGCATTAAATGCTAATGCACGTGTTGGCGTTAGTAGCTTCTTTTATGCAGATGCACTAGATACAAAATTAGTGACAGGGCAAGCCTCAGGCTTAAGTCAGCAGATCCAAGAAAGTCTGCTTACACAATTTACGCAACTAGGTTATCACACGGTTGAGTACAGACTTGGGAATAACCTCTATTTATCAGAAAACTCAGACAGTATTTTAAGTCGCGATTTAAGTAAATTACGTAATCGCCAAAATATTGACTTAGTTATCACAGGAACAGTGACTCGCCAGCAGCATGCATACATAGTTAATGCACGGCTTGTGAATATAGAAAATAAACAGGTGCTCTCTGCGGGAAGTACCGAGATCCCAATTAATGTGATGTGGGGTAATGAAAAAATACAGCAACGCGATGGCTACTTATACCGCAGCGAATACTAACCAGGAGCACAAAATGAGAAATCTATTAATTACCCTCTGTTTACCTTTGGGCTTTGGCTGTTCGCATATACTAAATGGTATGAATACAGGTACGGATGAGACCCAGGTTCAAAATAATAACCAAACAACGCAACTCGTTAATAATCAGCGTGATGTTGCAGATCCAGTATCCAATGACCGTTTATTTCAATCGGACTTTGCTCAAAAAAATAGTCATACTAAGCCGACTCCGCCAATGCGAAAGAACATAAACCATTATGTACGCGGGATAATGCAAGACATGGTTGAAAATCTGCAATATGTTAATGGAAAAACACCATTAGCTGTTTCAAGTTTTGTATTTTTAGATGATGATTTTAATGACAGTAGTTTACTGGGTAATCAAATATCAGAAAGTTTTATGCACGAGCTACATAATTTTGGCATACCCGTTATTGACTTTAAAACAACCGACTACATGCGTGTTACACCTGAAGGAGACTTTGTATTTAGTCGAGATTATTTAGAGCTTAACCAAGATCAAAACTTTAAATACGTACTCGCTGGCACATTAGTGAGTAGTCAAGGAGGAGTCCTTGTAAATGCACGTATTATTGGGCTGCAAAGCAAAGCCGTAGTAGGCACTGCGCAAGGTTTTATTCCGCAGTCAGTTGTTGATGCACTTAATAGTAACTACCGCACTGATGGTATAATGCTTAAGCAAGCAAGCAAGTGAGGCTAACTATGTCGTATATACTAATTACTATCGTTGGATTTACTACTTTAATTGGGTTAACAGGCTGCTCAATGACGCATAATAATGAGCATAACGAAAACACAACACGAACAGATTACACAGTAAACGGTGGTAATGATCAGCTTAATATTGCTTATAATAATCAAGCAATACAATCGCAAGTTGAATATGATCCATCTCAGCAGTTCACACCACTTAAGCACCATAAAACACTTGCTAACTATGTAGAGCAAATGGCACTTGATTTGGTTGATACGCTTGAATTTGAAAGTGATACCGACACCAATATTAATATTGCCGTTACTACCTTGGTCGATCTTGATTCATCGCTTACTAAAAGTAATCAATTGGGTAATCAAATATCTGAGACGTTAATTCATCAGTTACAAAAGTTTGGTTATGGCGTGGTTGATTTTAAAACAACCCAAACAATAGATGTAAATAGCCGTGGTGATTTTGCTTTTTCACGTGATATTGAAAAGCTTAGTGATGAGCAAATGGCGAGCCATGTATTAGCGGGTACATTAATTTATCGCCATGATGCTGTTGTTGTAAATACACGTGTAATTAACGCGCATACAAAAAAAATCGTCGCGAGTAGTCGAAAACTAATCCCAATTTATGTACTAAATAAAGAAGATATATACTTATCAAGCAACTAAGTTCAGTTGTTGCTTGATATAAAAAACCAGATGCCGTTATAATTCACACCTCTAAGCACACAGCTTATTTGTGGCCTCTTAGTTAAATGGATATAACGGCCCCCTCCTAAGGGGCAGTTGCAAGTTCGATTCTTGCAGGGGCTACCAATTAAATCAATGAGTTATATTTTAACCTCCCTTCCTTATACTTTGTGTATAGCGTATATGTAGTCGTGTTTTATTTTTAATTAATGGTATTTAACACTTCTTGCTCGCATTTTTCACGCTCTGTAATCATGGCTTCAAAGTCAGTTCGAATTTGTGCTAGAACAGTTGGTGGGTTAAGTCGTTTGATTCTTTTAAATTGAATACTTTCTTCTTCATCATAGGCGAGTATTGCTAAAGTAATTTTTTCGCGTTCGATACCATTTGAAAATATCCCTTCGGTATCTAATTGTATGAGCACTTTCTCCATGGTTGTAAGCCATTGATGCCAATTATCCATTGCTTCTATATCTGATTGAAACAAATCAATGCTGTTTTCTAGTTTTTGACACTCTAGAGTTGTTTCATCAAAGTATTCGGAATAATCCTCAAGCGTGGGGTAGTCTTCTGGATTCCATTTAGCCATGTAAAAACTACTTACATCATTGCCGTACTCTTCTTCAAATACTTTTTTTAAATCCGATAAGGTATTAAACATTGGAAGTAGTGAGTAGCTACCTGTGTGGTAAAAGCCCATTACATAAAGATCGTTACCGTATTTTTGTATAATGTTTTTAAACGCTTTTTTGGTATCTTGATAAAGTGTTTTTTCGAAGTTTTTAGTATCTAACATGAGGTCATTATTTCTTTTATTATTACAGAAATTTATATGAAAAAGAGAGCGATTAAAACTCACTCTACTAAAATAAAATAACCAGAGCTATTATATGACTCTGGTTATTGTAAGTTAATATTAGCCATCACTTGTAATCGTATCGATTAGCTCACTAAGTACGGCTTCAGATTTACTTGTTTCTACTTGGCAAGTACCTGCATTTAAATGACCACCACCGCCGTATTTAAGGCACAGTTCGCCAACATTCGTGTTTGAGCTGCGGTTAGTGATTGATTTACCAACGGCATACACTACGTTTTGTTTTTTAAGGCCCCACATTTTATGAATCGAGATATTGCAGTCGGGGTACATTGCATAAATAACAAATCGGTTTGTGGCGTAAATAGTTTCTTCTTGAGTTAAATCAAGAACCACTAAGTTTTTATGGACGGTAGCGCATTGAGAAATTTGCTCTTTAGCTTTTTCGTTATGCTCGTTATATAAAGCAACACGCTCGGCTACGTCTTCCATTTGTAGGATTTCTTCGATGCTTTGATCTTTACACGCATCAATCAGTTTCATCATTAATTGGTAATTTGAAATTTTAAACTCGCGAAAACGGCCAAGGCCAGTTCGCGCATCCATAATAAAGTTCATTAAGACCCAATCGGTTGGGTTTAATATTTCGTCTTTTGAAAACTGAGCAGCATCGCCTTTATCTACCGCGTCCATCATTTCAACAGAAATATTTGGAAGTTTTTCAGCGCCGCCATAATAGTCATAAACTACGCGAGCTGCTGATGGGGCTTCTGGATCAATAATATGATTTTTTATGTCGCTTGAGTTACGAACGGTTTCGCTAAGGTGATGATCGAATGCGATGTGACAACCTGCAACGTAGGGGAGGTTGGTGGTAATGTCGTTTTCGGCAATGTCTATTTTGCCATCTTGCATGTCTTTTGGGTGAACAAACAAAATATCGTCAATTAGGTCCAAGTCTTTAAGCAATACAGCACAAACTAAGCCATCAAAATCGCTGCGGGTGACTAGTCTAAATTTATTATTGGGCATAGCTATTCCATCTTTTTAATTGAATTATCAATTAAGTGTAACAGCTAAATTTTTTTTTGAGAGGTCAGCTCAAAAAAATTATAAAAAAAAGCCAAAACGTTAGTTTTGGCTTTTGCTAGCAAGTTTGTATGTGTGGCAAATAGGTTATGCGCCTGGGCCACATTCCATACATGAATTTACAATGTCTGGGCCAAATTTAAGTTTGGCATTTAAGTCGCGAAGGGCGGTACGTAACCCTTCTTCAATTACTGGGTGGTAAAATGGCATATCAAGCATTTCTGGTACGGTCATTTTGTTTTGTACAGCCCATGCAAGTAAGTGAGCGATGTGTTCGGCTTGTGGGCCAATAAACTCAGCACCTAAAAATAAGCCTGTACCTTGCTCTGCGTATACTCGCATATGACCTTTGTTTTTAAGCATTACTCGGCTACGGCCTTGGTTTTCAAAGCTGACTTCGCCTACTTCAAAACAACCACATGGGCCTAAACGGTCGGTAATTTGCTTGTAGCTTTCGCCTACCATCGCCATTTGTGGGTCGCTAAATACAGCTGCAATTTTAGCTCTGCGCAGACCTATACGTACATCTGGGAAGCGCCCGGCATTTTGACCTGCAATAGCACCTTGGTCTGATGCTTCGTGTAACAATGGGAGCATGTTACTCGCATCGCCTGCTATAAATATGTTCGACTCACCACATTGCATTGTGTGCGTGTCTGCGTGCGGTACGCCGCGTTCATCAAGCTCAATGCCGGTGTTTTCAAGGCCTAGTTTATCTACGTTAGGTACTCGGCCTGTGGCTGCAAGTACGTAGTCAAACTGTTCGGTGTGTTTTTCACCTTGTTTGTCGGTGTAAGTTAGCTGTGCTTTGTCGCCAACTTGCATCATGTCAGATACGTTTGAGTCGGTATCTACAAAAAATTCTTCAGCAAAAACAGTATTTGCATAGTCTTTTACTACTGGGTCTGTAAGTGGGCCAATTGCGCCGCCTACACCAAATAGTTTTACATTTACGCCTAGTCGGCTAAGTGCTTGGCCAATTTCAAGACCTATTACACCAGGGCCAAATACAGCGACTGATTCTGGTAGGTCATCCCAATCAAATACGTCGTCGTTTATAATAAGTTTGTCGCCAAAGTTATTAAATACGCCAGGGTACGAAGGGCGTGAACCGGTGGCAATTACAAAGCGTTTTGCTGTAATAATTGTGTGGTCGTCTATTTGTATGCGGTTTGTGTCTAAAAATTTAGCGTAACCACGAATTTTATCACCATCTGGTAATTCATCTACGGCTTCTACTACGAATCCTGCAAAACGATCTCGTTCACTTTTAACGCGTGCCATAACTGCTTTGCCATCAATGATAGGCTTTGAGCTATGAACACCAAATGCAGGTGCCATTTCAATTGCGTGTGCAGCTTCAGCGGCTGCAATCAATAACTTACTTGGCATACAACCAACACGTGCACATGTGGTGCCGTATGGGCCTGATTCGATCATTAATACATTTTGTGTGAACTGTTTAGCATTACGATAAGCACTTAAACCAGCAGTGCCTGCGCCTATAACAACAACATCGGTTTGCAATTCTTTCATAGTATTTTTTCCTCTAATAAATAGGGGCATAAAAGCCCCTATTTTTTACCTACTAACGTTAGGTATTTAATTTACTTATTAATTAAGCAAAGTATTTTTCTAAGTCGTCTGAACCACCGATGTGTTTACCACCAATGAATATTTGTGGAACAGTGTCACGACCAGATACAGCTTTTAGGCTTGTTAGTGATGCGCCTGCACCCATAACAATCTCTTCATATGCGAAGCCTTTTTCTGCAAGAAGCTCTTTTGCTTTTTTACAGAAAGGACAGCCAGGTTTAGTAAAGATGCTTACTGGTTCTGGTTTAGCTTGCTTAGGGTTGATGTAATCAAGCATTGTGTCTGCGTCAGATACTTCAAACGGGTCACCTGGTAAATCTGGTTCGATGAACATTTTGTCAATCACGCCATCTTTAACAAGCATAGAGTATCTCCAGCTGCGCTTACCAAAGCCTAGGTCGTTTTTGTCTACTAACATGCCCATGCCGTCAGTAAATTCGCCGTTGCCGTCTGGTAATAAAGTAATGTTTTGCGCTTCTTGATGTTCAGCCCATGCGTTCATTACAAAGGTATCGTTTACTGATAAACATACAATTTCGTCAACGCCGTTTTGCTTAAGTACGCCTGCTAATTCGTTGTAACGTGGTAAGTGAGTTGATGAACATGTTGGTGTGAATGCACCTGGTAGTGAAAACACTACAACAGTTTTACCTTTAAAAATGTCATCTGTTGTTACTGATTTCCAATCGTTATTTTGACGAGTTGCAAATGTAACACTTGGGATTGTTTGACCTTCGATATTGTTTAACATAGTTTTTGTTCCTCTTGATTTGTTGATAGCCATTATGGTGAATAATTAAATATAGTTCCAATCGTTTGTTTGTATTAAACTGATAGTTATAAACTATCACGTAGAGCTGAATATGAACTTAAAAGATTTTGAATATGTAAAAGCAATAGCGCAATATAAACATTTTCGCAAAGCTGCCGATGCATGTTTTGTAAGCCAGCCTACATTAAGTGGTCAAGTAAAAAAACTCGAAAATGAGCTTGGCGTTACTTTGTTTGATCGCTCAACCAAGCAAGTTACCTTAACAGCAAAAGGTGAACGTTTGTTGACGCAAATAGAGATTATTTTAGAACAAACGCAAATACTCAAAGAACTTGCTGCTACTTCTAACGAGCCTCTACAAGGTAAATTAACTATTGGTATTATTCCTACCATTGCGCCTTACTTGTTGCCTGCGTTACTAACATCGATGAAAGCGGCATTTATTGATAGCCAGTTTTCGTTTATTGAGATGCAAACAGCAACAATTTTAGAAGCTTTAAACAAGGGTGAACTCGACTTTGCTATTTTAGCCGATGTGCCAGAGCTTATTAATTACCATACGGTTGCTTTATACAAAGAAGATTTTTTAGTGGCGGTATCACACGATAACGCGCTGTCTAAGCATAAAAAAGTAGCGCTGAGCGATCTTCAAGGATGCAGCCTATTAATGTTAAGTGATGGCCATTGCTTTAAAGATCAAGCCCAAAAGTTTTGTTTTTCTGCAGGAGTCGATGTATCTAACCAGTATAAAGGTAATAGTTTAGAAACATTATTAGCGTTAGTGGCCATGGATGACGGTATTACATTTGTACCAAAGTTGGCATGTACCGACCGTGTAGGGATTGATTACTTGCCTATATTCCCTAATCAGCAGCGTAATGTGGTGTTTGCATGCAGAAAGCATTATCCGCATTTATCTGGTGTAGAACAATTGGGCGAGTGGTTATCGGCTCACCCTAATTTAAAAGCTAAATTAACTAAAAAAGTTAATTAAATATTTAAAGGTTTTGGCTGATTATTTCTACAACATCGTTAATTTGCACGCCAGGTAGCGGTTTGTCATCAATACTGACAGCTACAGCAGTTTGCTGATAAAGCTGCTCTACGCGAATTTTATTAAGCGTGGTGATGGTGTGTGGCATAACATTACCTGCCGCGTCGGTTAAATAGTTATGGTGCGCAATGCTTAGCATTTGGCCTTTTTTTAACCCATGAGCTTTACCTAAGTTAATAACGATTTTGCTATTTTCCATATGCATTATTTTACCTTGAGTAGGTAAACACGCCATAGCTGCTTGAATGTCATAACTTACTGATTGGTTGATATCGGTTATGCTTTGCCCATAAGGCGATTGCCAAAACCTATCACTATTAACATCAACTATGGTTGTTTTTTCAAATGGCCAAATTGCTTGAGTATGGTAACTATTTTGCCAAAGTTGCTCATAGGTAGTGCCATCAAACAGTGCAAACTCAATGTTGTAACTGCGCTCATACGCCTCGTCTTGCCAAAATGCATAATCGTTATTGAGTTTGTCGCTAGTCGAAAGGCTGGTTATTTGGCTAAGCAGAACATATTGAGCGTTACTGCGCGAAGATATTTCTTCTAATTGGGCATTTGAATAGTCGTGCTGCTGCGAAAAGTATTTATCAACGCTTATTGCATTATTATAGTAAGCAATAGGTACTGCGCTCATTTTTGATTTTTGCAGGGAAGTAAAAATATTTTTGCTAATCGCTTTGCTTACGTCAAATATTTGACCCATTTTGGCGTGTTCACGATGAACAAGTTGGCTTTGTGTAACGGCCACAAACTTATTAAAACTATTTTGTGGGCATTGCTCTGTTTGAGAAAAAATATCGAGTCGTAATGTAACGGCAAATTTATTGTCGTATTTATTTTCGCTGATTAGTTCAATTTTTTGAATTTCACCGTGGCTGCTAATTTTTAGCTGATCTTGCATTAACACGCCATCTACCAGGGTTTGTACAGAGCTAACCCGTGCGCCAGAGAACACTAACGCTTGTGTAATCGCATCTTTTATAGCGGCAGATTTAGCTGCGCTCGTATCACCATTTTGAACGTTCGCGTGACCCGTTGATTCATACCACTGTGCTTTAGTAAAAGGGGAGAAGGTTAATAATGCCGTTACACTTAATCCTGCAAATGCCAATGATAAAAACGACTTCATACTTTTACTCCAATTAAACGTTAGCTATTAACTAGGTAGAGCAAGGACTGTACCAATGTTATTTGGTAATTATTAGTAATGCTATAAATGGCATTAAACGTGCATATGTACTGCTAATTACTATACAAGGGCTAGATGCTATGCGAGCAATTTCATTACTTATTACACTTGGGTGTTTAACCTTAGGTGGTTGTAGCAGCGTTTTTGATAAGCATGTTGAATATAAATATGTAGAGCCAAATAATTACCCCGTTTTAAAAGCGATAGGGTATGCACCTATTAGCTTGCAAAAAGGCGCTAACGCGTCGCAAAAGCAACTTATGGCAATTAAGGCTTCTAAGCTTGAGGCTTACCGCGAGCTTACTGAGCAAGTATATGGGCAAAAAATTACCGCAGGAACAACGGTGGAAGGTTCAATTGCTCAAGACGATTACCTAGAAAGTAAAGTGCAGGGGCTTATTAAAGGTGCACAAATAATTAAAACTTACGCAGTAGATGACACTTACGTGACCGAGCTTGAGCTTAATATGAAGCGTGTGCACGATTTATACATAGGTGAAGTAAAACCACGCGAAGTTAAAAAAGTAACTTATTACTAAATAGCCCAGTTAATTAAAAAAGTTATTCAAAATATCTCATCCTCTTATATTGAGTGCTATGCTGTTGTTAGGATTAATTTTTAAGCAGATTGCGTAGTGCTCAACAGATGTATTTTATTGCCACTTATATTAACAGTGGCTCTGTAAATGGCGTTTAAGCCAACTCATTTAAATCCTAAATTATTTATATGGTGCAAAGCCAATTTGCGCTACCTATTACTGTTTTTTGTACTCTCTAGTGGTGTGCTTGCAAGCCGACTAACTATTCAATTTAATACCTTTATTGAGCTGATGGGTCAAAAATATGGACCTGCGCGAGCGGCTGTTGCACGTAACTGGCAAAGTATGTTGGTACAAACTCAAAACAAACCAGAGCAACAACAAATTCTTATTGTTAATGATTTTTTTGCGCGTAATTTACGCTACCAAACTGATATTTTGCTATGGAAACAAAACGATTATTGGGCAACCCCTTTAGAAACGTTAGGCAGAGGCTTAGGTGATTGTGAAGATTACGCAATAGCAAAGTATATAAGCTTGAGAGCCCTAGGGGTGAGTGACGACAAGTTACGCCTTATTTATGTAAAAGCAAAAATTGCGGGCACTAACAAAACGCAAGCACATATGGTGTTAGGTTATTTTGCTACACCAAACGCTCAGCCACTTATTTTAGACAGTTTAGTAACAAAGGTTTTACCTGCTGCAAAACGTGTAGATTTAAGCCCTGTTTTTAGCTTTAACAGCCAAGGTTTATGGGCTAATAATTCAACCAAAAGTGTAGCCAGCCCAACAGCAAGACTTTCACGCTGGCGTAAAATTTTGGAGCAGACAACCAAAGAAGGAGTTATGTGGTAATGGCATCATTTTCCTTATCTAAGTATCTTAAAAAACGAAAAATAACACTCAGGCAAGAGCTGTGGATTGCATTATTAATTGTTATTTTTGTAGGCTTTATAAGTAGTGTTTTAATTAGCACTAATTCGGCTAAAAGTTATTTTTCGACCCAGCTGTACTTAAAAAATGTAGATAACGCCAGTTCACTCGCGTTAATGATCAGCCAATTAGATAAAGACCCCGTTGAGCTTGAATTATTAGTATCGGCCACATTTGATACCGGTCACTATAAGCGAATAGAACTACAAAACCCTAATGGTGAGGTGATTGTTAAACGCACGTTTACCGATGAACTCGAAGCGACGGCTCCGCAGTGGTTTAGAGCAATGTATGGATTAAATGTACAGCCAGGGGTTGGGCAAGTAAATAATGGTTGGCAGCAGTTTGGTACTTTGTTTATAGAAAGCCACAGTCAATATGCTGAGCAAGCATTATGGGAAAGTGCGCTTAAACTATTTTTTAGTTTTTTAATTGTCGCTTTTTTTGCTTGTATAGTTAGTGCTTACTTTTTAAGTAGAATATTAAAACCACTAGATGATGTTGTGTATCAGGCTAATGCATTTGGTGAAAAACGTTTTATTAAATCGAGCGTTCCGCGCACATTTGAGTTTGCACGTTTAGTGCAGTCTATGAACCAATTATCTACCCGTTTTAGCCGTATTATTAAAGAAGATAATAAACGTTTAGAAGAGCTTAGATTTAAATCGCAACACGATGAGCTAACTGGTTTAGCAAATAGAGAATACTTTGGTGCAACGCTTGAGGCTCACTTACAAAAATCGAAAGATCATGCCCATGGTGCCTTATTTTTATTTAGGGTTGTTAACCTCGATCGCGTAAGTGAGGAAGTGGGACGAGTAGAAATGGTTAACTTTCTACGTCGATTTTCACAGATGTTGGTTAGCTTCTTAGAGAGCAACCAAGAACACTTTTCTGAAAATTACATTGCACGTATTTCTCACAGCGATTTTACCGTTTTATTTAGTGATATTGATGATATTCAAGCAATCAGTGAACGTATTTTATTGATGCATCAATCGTTTGTTGAAGAGTATAAAAACGTTAAGCTAGCGATACCTCACAGCTGTACTTATATTCAAAAAGACGACACGCGATTTGATGTATTAAAGCGTGCGGATGAACTTTTAAAATCATCGGGTAAACAATCTGATGTACAAGCAAAAGTAGCTCAAATCAAGCAAGAAAGTGAGCTGTTTGATAATGCAACTAGCTGGAAAAATGCCATAGAAGAGGCACTCAACAATAATAATTTAGAAATAAATACTTACCCAGTAACGAGCTTTACAGGGCAGGTAATGCAAAATCAATTAGGGTTGAGCCTAAAGCTTGGTGGGCAAGTATACCGTGCTAGTTACTACTACCAGTGGGCTAACCGATTAAAGTTATTAGCGCGTTTAGATTGGGGTTTAATTAAGGCGTTGGTGGCTCATTATAGTATTGAGCCACCAAGTGAACTGATTTCGGTTGAATTATCTGCTCAAACGCTACTTGATGATGCTGCACTTGCTTCGATTCTTACGTACCTTTCGGCGTTTCCTGATTTAGCCTCTAAAATTTGTTTTGATATTCGTGAAAGTATTGCCGTTAGCGAAATTGAGATATTTAAAGATTTTTGTGAGCAGGCTCGATGTATGGGCGCTAAGGTAGCATTAAAACGTGTGGGCCCTGAATTTACTAAAATTAATAAAATTCAGGAATTTGGTCTTGAAATGATTAAGGTTGATAGTGTTTACGGACACAATATTAGTTACAGCCAAGATAACCAAACATTTCTGCGAGGAGTGTGTACATTAGCGCATTCTATTGGCATTAAAGTGGTGGCTCAAGGTGTAACAAGCCAAGATGATATAGATACGCTTATTAACTTAGGTTTTGATGGGGTTATTAAAGAGTAAGTAATAGGCATTAACTGTGCGGTTAATGCCCTTTTACAACTAACATTAATTGAATACGATCGCGAACTTTTAGCTTATTAAATATAGAGCTCATATGCTCTTTAATTGTGCGTTCTGTAATATTTAAAGATTCTGCAGCTTGCTTATTAGTTGCACCTGTTACAACAATATCAACTACTTGGCGTTCTCGTTTTGTGAGTACATCAAGCTCGCATGTGCTCGCATATTTAAACGGTGTATTTGATAAAGCTCCTACTAAGTTAGATAGTAATTGCCCTGGTAACCATATTCCGCCAGTACAAATTGTCTCAAGTACTTGTTCAATAATTACTTTAGTAGCGAGTGCTTCTACGTACCCCCTAGCTCCTGCTTCAAGCGCACTTCTTAGTTGATTTATTTCTAGTTCGTTGGTCATAACGATAACCAGTAAACGTTGCTGAGAATACTTTTTAACAAGCTCAAGCCAATTAGGTGTGCCGGCTAAAACCCAAATAATACTTGATGCCGTGACTCTGTGTGGTTCTTTTGTGCATATCAAACAACCAGGAAACGCTGTATGCCAGTGTTTCGATTCAAATTCAGGCTGTGTAATAAAAATACTTTGGCGCATTACTTCTCCATTTATAAAATGTTTTAACGCTCTGTCATTGCTTGCGATGTAGCTCTAAGAACCGGTTTTAAAATATACTCAAGTACGGTTTTTTTACCGGTAATAATATCCACTTGAGTGGTCATTCCTGGAATAATAGTCAGCTCTTTTGAAAAATTATTTTTGGTGGTTTTTAGCTGCACCAAATAAAAGGTATTCTCGCGGTCATCTGTAATTGTATCGGCACTTATATGTAATACTTCGGCTTCAAGGCCACCATATACGGCAAAGTCGTAGGCACTAAATTTTATCATTGCAGATTGCCCAGGGCGTAAAAATGCAATGTCTTTAGGCGGGATTTTTGCCTCTACTACAAGTTGATCGTCAAGCGGGACAATTTCCATAACATCACTACCTGGCTGTAAAATACCGCCAACAGTATTAACTAATAATCGTTGTACAGTGCCTTTAACAGGAGAGCGTATTTCAGTTTGAGTTACTTTATCGGCTAAGCCAGATTCAGTTTCTTTAATTGAATCTAGTCGCAGTAGCGCTTCGGAGAGTTCATTGTTCCAGCGGTTAATCATAACGAGCTCAACTTCGGTTACCTTATTTTTAGCTTCGTTAATGGCCGAAAGACTCCTATTTATAACTGCTTTGGTTCTGTTTATCTCGCCGTTTAAATCAACTATTTGACGCTCTAAACGAATAATATCTATATCCGAAATAGCACCGGTGCGTAACAATGGGCGGGTCACTTTAAGCTCCCTGTTTGTTAAGCGTAGCGCGCTGGTATGCTGCTGAAGTGCCGCTTTTGCTTCAATATAATCTTGGTGTCGCTGCTCTAGTTGGCGTTTGTGAATACTTACCTGTTGCTCCAACTCTTGGCTGTTACTCAAATAAAGAGAGCGTTCGTGTTGAACCACCTGAGGCGCATTTTTTATAACATCTTCGTTAAATACGAGCTCCTTTTTTTGAGTGAGCGCTCTGAGCCTCGCAACTTTTGCACTTAACGATTCAACCTTGGATTGATTTTCCCTAAAGCTAGAAATAAAGCGGGTAGGGTCTATTTTAATGAGTACATCACCCTCGTTTACTATTTGGCCTTCTCGGACATTTATTTTTTCGACCATACCACCATCATAAGATTGAATAAGCTGTAATTTATTAGAGGGAATAACCCGTCCCTCGCCACGAGCAACTTCATCCAAATTAGCAAAACCAGACCACACAATAAGGCATATAAACGTTAAGCAAATTAAATAAAGTAGTAACCTAGCGCTTGCTGGTTCCTGCTGCATTTTTTCCCACTGTGCATCTACTACCCAGTCTTGAGTATTTGGCGGTGAAATCCATCCTTTAAATAGTTTATTAAATACGGATGGCTTACCTTGTTTTCTTGCTTCTATTGCTTTGCTAACAGATTCAAAAGAGCGTTGTTCAAGTGGTTTTTTGTTATCACTCATGAGGCCTGCTCCACGGTTTTATTATTTAACGCCGCAATTACTTTTTGTTTTGGTCCATCAGCAACTACTTTTCCGTTATCTAAAACTATAATTCGGTCAACAAGCTCAAGTAATGATGAGCGGTGAGTCACCACGATTAAGGTTTTATCTTTAGAATAACCCTTTAAATTATTAATAATTTTACTTTCACTATTATGATCTAGTGATGAGGTTGGCTCATCTAGTAATAGTATTGGAGGGTCGTTAATTATGGCTCTTGCCATACCTACAGCTTGGCGTTGCCCTCCTGATAATTGGCGGCCTTGCTCGCCTACTTGTAAATCAAATCCGTCTGGGTGCGAATTAATTAAATCAAATAATTGGCTTCGCTCACAGGCTTCAATAATTTGCTCGTCTTTGGCATGCCAAGCGCTTATCGTAAGGTTGTCTTTTAAGGTCCCATAAAACAGGGCAACGGTTTGCGGTACATAACCAATATTATGGCGAAGCTCTGCAGGGTCAATTTGATGTATATCGTTATTGTCCATCAAAATTGCTCCTGAACAGGGTTCATATAGCCCTAAAATAAGCTTTTCTAATGTACTTTTACCTGAGCCATTACGTCCTAAAATTGCGACTTTTTCACCAGCTTTAATTTTAAAACTAACGCCGTTGAGTGCATTATGAGATTCGTCAGAGTATTTAAAGCATACATCTTTAAATTCTATATCGCCCTTTAAAATAGGGTGGCTTAACCAATGCTTACCAGGTGGGCGCTCGACCTCTTTTTCCATAATCTCATTTAGTGATTGCATTGCTATTGCGGCATGATGATATTGCGCTAAAACAGCGGCTGACTGCCCAATAGGGCCCATAGCACGAGATGATAATAAGTAGGCTGCAATTAATCCGCCTTGAGTTAGCTCACCTTCAATAACGAGGTGTACGCCTATTATCATTATTATCACGCCTACACATTGTTGTATCCACGATGCTGTATTTGATATAGAGCTTGAAACGAGTCGGCTTTGTGCGTTTACTTGCGCAATGTAAATGGTCGACTTTTCCCATACAGATTGTGTTTTACACTCTGAGTGAAAACTTTTTACATCTTCAATGTTGGTTAAACTTTCTACTAATACTGCATTTCGCATTGAGCTTGCTTTCATTGTTTGCTCTGAAAGGGCTTCAAGTTTGCGGTGTGCGGCTATAGCGTAAGCTAATAATATAAGTGCGCCCGCTATAATGGGTAAACTTAGAGGTACGCCAATAATGGCGATAACAATTAAATATAAAACTACGAATGGTAAGTCGACTAATGCGACAAGCGTTATGGAGCTAAAAAAGTTACGTACAGCTTCAAATGATTGAATATTGCTAGCAAAGGAGCCAGCTGATGATGGACGGTTTTTTAGTTTCATACCTAATACCCGCTCCATAATTACAGCCGATACTTTGACATCTATTCTGCTTGCAGCAAGCTCTACAAAATAGCCTCTTACTAAGCGTAAAACAAAGTCAGCAGTGAGTGCTATCATAATACCAATGGCAAGTACCCAAAGGGTTTCTGTTGCATGGTTGGGCACTACGCGGTCATATACATTCATTACAAATAAAGGCATGGCAACCGACAAAAAGCCCAACGCAATAGCTGAAATGATTACGTCTTTATAAAGTGAGCGGCACTCTTTAATTACTCCCCAAAACCATCCGTCTTTTGATAGTTTTTCAAGTACAGGTGTTCGCTCATCAAATGCAAATTCTGGTTGTGCATAAATAATTAAACCAACACTGTTGCCTGCTAATTCATCAATGCTTTGTTCGATAACTGATTCGGTAAGCTCTGGGTAAATTACACTAACCAACTGCTTATCGTAATCAATAGAATTAATAACACAGGCTTGATTGTCTTTTAAAATTAAGATGGCAGGTAGCAGTGCTGTATTAATTTTTTGTAGTGGCTTATTAACTACTTTTGATTTAAAGCCAATGCGCTTTGCTGCGCGCGAAAAACCTGATGGAGTAAGATTTCCATCAGTTAGAGGAAGTCCATTTAATAGTGCTTCTCTTGAAAACTCTTTATCATGATGGCGACATAAAACTGCTAGGCAGTCAACGAGTATGCCACCGTGATCAAGTACATCGTTTAATTCCATAAACCATCCAATGTTATGTAGAACTGCATGCGGTTGTTACTACTAAACCTAAACTCGAGAAATAAATTTAGCTTAAATATTTCAAGCCGAGTTTAGGTTATTTACATAACGTTAATTGACTTAGCTATCAGTAATTACAGCTTCGATACGTCGATTCGCAGCATTTGCTCTTACTGATATTTCGTTTACTCGAGGTTGATCAATACCGTACCCGAACGATTTAACACGTTTTGGTTTTATATCGAATTGTTTAATTAGAATTTCAGCAACGGCAAACGCACGTTTTTCAGATAGTTTGCGGTTATATGTTCGATCTCCATCTAGAGAAGCATGACCTTGTATTTCAACCTGCTTATTTGGGTTTTCTTTTAAAAAATCTGCAAGCCGACTAATTTCTTGAATATATTGAGACCTTACATCGCTTGAGTCAGCAGAAAAAGGGATACCAATCTCTATATTCGAGGTTGATGCGCTATAAATTGTACAGCCAGATAAATCAACATTAGTTGACAGCGGCGTACTCGGACAAGTGTCTTGCTCGTTTGGTACGCCGTCACCATCATCATCTAAAAAGCTACTTTGTGTAGTGTCGGTTTCCAACGGTATATCTAAGTACCTTGGCATAGCGGTTACACTCATGTAGGCATTATCTTGCTTCGCTTTTTTTTGTAGAAATGCCTTGCGGCTAAAGGTGGTTGCTACATCGTAACTCGGACAAATATTTTGTGCGTTATGCACAATAGGATCGTCAGTTAGCTCTTTTAATGTAGGGTATTTACCTGACATTACGTCAAG
The DNA here is from genome assembly GCF_002863625.1 of Pseudoalteromonas sp. MelDa3. Classification (NCBI taxonomy): domain Bacteria; kingdom Pseudomonadati; phylum Pseudomonadota; class Gammaproteobacteria; order Alteromonadales; family Pseudoalteromonadaceae; genus Pseudoalteromonas; species Pseudoalteromonas sp. MelDa3. Next base: position 43,312 of record NZ_PJBR01000002.1, read on the forward strand.
TGCTGGCAATAATTTCCCCATTTCTTTTAGCATAGTTAAAATAGCCGATTGGCGGTCGTAAAGCGCAACTATGTATGAACGTGTTGATTGGAACGATTCGTTTTCGGCATCAAGTACGTCTAGTAGAGTTCGTTGGCCTATATCAAATTGATCTTTATATGCAATTTTAACTTTAGTTGATGATTCGCGGTGTTGATTAAGCGCTGGCAACTTTTGCTCTAGTATAGTGACGTTGTAGTAGGCAATTTGCAGACTTTGACGAATATCAATACAGGCTTGATCTCGTTGATATTTTGCAATGTTTATATCTTGATAAGCTTGTTCTAAATTAGCGCTATCAAGACCACCGTTATACAAGTTATAACTAATATCTATGCCGACTCGCGCTTCTGTTCTGGTTTCATTTTGACCAAGCTCATCTCTATCTTGGCTACCGTAGCGGGCAGATAAATCTACGTTAGGATGAAAGGCCGCTTTTTGTGCTTTGGCGTTCGCTTTTTGCGCTTCAATATTATACAAAGAGGCATAAAATGAAGGGCTGTTTTTGTAGGCGACGTCTAGCGCTTGGTTAACCGAAATTGGTATATTGTTTTCATCAAGGTCAGCTTGCTTTATATCGTTCATAGGTAGCTCACCTACAACTCTTAGGTAGCGAGCGCTTACATCATGTAAATTTGAGTACTCCGTTAATACATTAGATTGCGCTAGAGATAAACGGCCACTAATTTGTTCTAGGTCTGCTGCGCGCGCTACACCGGCGCCTACGCTTTGCTCTATTTGTTGGTATACAGACTCGTGCTCTTGTAAATTAGCTTCTGCAAGTTGTACTAACTCTTTGAATTTTTGTACGTCAAGTAGTGCAATCGAGGCTTCAAGTGCTGTTTGTTCTGTTTGAGAAATAAGCTCAAAGTACCTAATAAGTTGAATACGTTTAAAACGGTCAACTGTATTAGATGTTCTAAAACCGTCATAAAGCATTTGAGTAACGCTTAATTCGGCTGTATTACGGTTATATTCTTCTTCAATACCGTAATTTCTTCTTTCATATCCTGCACTTGCTGATACATCAACACTTGGTAAATAACCTGAACGGGCAGCATCCACTCCATAAATAGAAGATTTAAAAGCATGCCATGCTTCTTGTACTTCAGGATTGTTTTCAATCGCTTTACTTGAGACGTATGTAAGTGGCATTGCTGATTGTTCGTTTGCATGCACGTAGTTTGATAAAGTTACGGTTGCAATCGCTAATCCGATTAACATAGTCCCTTGATGCTTTTTAAAAGTGTTTTTTATAATCATTTCTTCCTCTTAGATCCTGTTAAGACCGAAAATACTCTTTTAAATATTTAGTAAAGGAGTGCTAATTTTGCAAGTAATCTTTTTGGACAGCATAAAAAAAAATTTCTACCACTTTTTTGTTGATTTTTTATTTTTGAATTTTTCTTCTAAACCTGTACTTGAGTCCAGTATCTATGTGCTTTTTTTGTTCTACCTTTAATTTATTAGATTGTTATTTTAAAAAGTTTGAGGGTACCTAAATGGAAGCAAATCAACTTGTAGTTATTGATATTCAGGGTTCGGCGGGTGTTGTGTTGGATGATGGATCAATAAGAGCGTTAAACGTTGGTGACATTATTACCGTAGGTGATTTAGTTGTTACTGCTATTAAGTCGTCGTTACAAATAGATGTGCAAGGTGAAACCTTATCTATACCCGCAAATCAAAAGGTAAAAATAACACCAGACCTATTAGCGAAAGAAGCAAGAGACGCTAGCGAAACAACTGTTTTTGATGAAAGTTTAGATGAAGCAATCGCAAGCTTAGACTTAGGTACAGAACAAGACTCATCAACGGCAGCTAATTCAGATGTAACAGATTTTTTAGATGCATTAGAGGGTGATGGGGACATTTTAGATAATTTAGAGGCAACAGCCGCTGGTGGCGGTAATGCAGCTGGTGCAGATGGAGGTAGTTCGTTTGTACAGTTAACCCGAATTTCTGAAAGTGTTGATCCTAGTAGTGTTACTTTTGATTCTTCTTTTGATCAAAGCGCTACTGAAGCTTTTAATTTAAGAGATACTTCTGATGGTATTGTGCCTGACGCAACTTCGGCTTCTATTTCACTTAATGAGCTGGGCGTTACTAATTCATCACAACCAACAATTACCGGTACGAGTGAAAACTTAATTGGCGAAACGGTTAATGTAACGGTAACTGATGTTGATGGAAATTCTCAAGTAGTTAGTGTTGTGATTGGCCCTGATGGTACCTTTGAAATAACTCTACCAACTCCGGTTGCTGATGGCCCTGTGACCGTTGTTGTTGAAGCGACAGATCCTGTTGGCAACCCTATAAACGACACTATTTCTATAGAAATTGATACAACACCTCCGCTTATTGCTATTGATCCTGTTGCCGATTCTGCTTCGCAAACAGTGACAGTAACAGGGACTGTATCTGGGTTGATGAACACTGGGGATAATGTGTCAGTCACGTTAACGGATAGTGCAGGTACGGTACAAACAATTGTTACTCAAGTTGATGCGCTAGGAAATTGGGTTATTACTACTACCTCACCTTTATCTGAAGGAGAGTTTAACGTAAGCGCAGTGGCGATTGATGCCGCTGGAAATCAAGCTGTAGATCAAGCTTTAGCGAATGTAGATTTAACTGCTCCGGTAATCACAGTAAATGTAACTGATGAAACAAATAACGCAACACCACCACTTGTTGGAACAACAAATGGTGTTCCTGAAGGCACGCAAGTAACAATTACTGTTACAGATAGTGCAGGACAAATACAAACATTAACTGCGGTTACTCAAGCCGATGGAAGCTGGAGTGTAGAAGTTGGGACTCCTTTACCCGAAGGTGATTTTACTGTTGATGCACAAGTAAGCGACAGTGTAGGAAACTTAGCATCAGCAAGTGATTCAGGAGTAGTTGATTTAACGGCGCCTACGGTACAAATTAATAATATTAACGACACTCAAGACACCACGCCAACTATTACTGGTAACGCGCAAGATGTACCTGCAGGCTCTATTATTAGTGTGGTTATTACCGATTTTAATGGTCAAACTCAAACATTATTAACCCAAACAAACGCTGATGGTGATTGGTCTATCGACGTAACTACGCCATTGGCTGAAGGGCAGTTTGAGGTTGATGCAAGTGTAAGCGATGCTGCAGGTAATCAAGCCCAAGCAAATAACCAAGGTGTTGTTGATTTAACAAACCCAGATATTACCGTTACTGCAATTGCTGATACTAACGATACTACACCAACATTTGTAGGTAGGGTGGAAGACGCTCCTGCGGGCTCTGTTATTACAGTATTAGTAACCGATATTAACGGTAACGTACAAACTTTAACTACTTTATTAAATGAAGATGGCACATGGAGTGTTGATGCTAATGAAATCTTGCCAGGTGGTGAGTTTACAGCAACTGCGTCAGTAACCGATCCAGCAGGTAATGAGGCTACTGCGCAAACAAACGGCGAAATAACGTTTGCTCCTATTTCAATTCAAATCGATGCAATTGCTAATACTAACGATACCACTCCATTTTTAAGTGGTAACACCGGTAATGTGCCTGCAGGTACTACCATTACTTTAACTATTACGGCAAGCGATGGGAGTACATTTACATTACTTGCAGTGACGCAAGCAGATGGTTCATGGACTGCACAAGTAACAACCCCTCTACCTGAGGGCGACTTTACCGTAGTTGCTGCTGTTATAGATGACTCGGGTAATGAAGCGCAAGCAAGTGCAGTAGGTAATGTTGATTTAACTGTAAGCATTAATTTTATTATTGATACTAACGATACAACACCAACAGTTAGCGGCTCTACCCAAGACGTAGAGCCTGGTGCATTAGTAACCGTTACATTTACAGGAAGCGATGGCGTAACAGAAACTGTGCAAGTAGTTACTGGTGCTGACGGAAGCTGGTCAGTTGAGGCAAGTAATGAATTGGTTGAAGGTCCGTTTAGTGTAATTGCAACTGTGACTGATGCTGCGGGTAATACAGCTTCTGCAAGCGAAACTGGAGAAATTGATTTAACAGATCCTGCAATCACGATTAATCCTATTGAGGATACGAATGATGTAACTCCATCAGTAAGTGGTAACGTAATTGATGTACCTGCAGGGACCGAAGTTACATTAGTAATAACTGACAGTGAAGGCAATGAACAAACACTCACAACACTTACAAATGCCGATGGTACATATACAGCGGATATTATTGCAGATCTCAGTGAAGGTGATTTCACAGTAACAGCGAGTGTTAGTGATACTGCAGGCAATAGCAGTACGGCAACTGTTACAGGTACGGTCGATTTAACCGCACCAAGTGTCACTATCAACAATATTGCTGATACAAACGATACAACACCTACTCTTACCGGTTCTACCCAAGGATTAGCATCGGGCAGTGAAGTAACTTTAATTGTTACCGATAGTCTAGGAGCAGAGCAACAGTTAGTGACTACTATAAGTGCTGATGGTACTTGGAGTATTGAGATTTCAACTGCTTTAAGTGAGGGGGATTTTACCGTAACTGCTAATGTATCTGATAATGCGGGTAACGCAGCCCAAGATTCACAATTAGGCACAGTTGATACCACCCCTCCTTTAGTTGCAATAAATGACTTTGCTGATTCAAACGATACAACGCCTACATTTAGCGGAACAACAAGTGATGTAGCTCCAGGTAGCCTTGTTAGTGTTTTAGTTACTGATGCAAATGGTGAGTCTCAAACATTGACGGCGGTTGTGTCAGAAGATGGAACTTGGCAAGTTGGTGCAACTCAAGCTGTTGCTGAAGGCGACTTTACAATTACGGCAACAGTAACAGACGCTGCAGGTAATGAAGCAAGCGATACCGGTACTGGAACAATTGATTTATCAGCTCCAATTATAGCAATTAATACAATCCCAGATAGCGCCGATACTACTCCAACAATTTCAGGTTCAGTACAAAATGTGCCAGCTGGAACAACGGTTACGTTAATATTGACGGATGCTGGTGGTAATACACAAACAATTACAACACAAACGCTAGCTGATGGTAGCTGGACAGCTGATGCTATTAATGAGTTAGTTGAAGGTGACTTTAGCGTTAATGCCATCGTTAGCGATGAAGCAGGTAACCAAAGTGAAACTTCAGCACAAGGAACTATCGATAATACCGCACCAACTATTACGATTGATGCACTCGCTGATAGTAACGATACAACACCGACAATTTCTGGCACTGCAACGGGCGAGCCAGAAGGCACGGTTGTTACTATTACCGTGACTGATGAAGCAGGTAATCCACAAATAATTACTACAGAAGTGCTCGCTGATGGCACTTTCACTGTTGATGTGCCGAACGAATTGAGTGAAGGTGAATTTACTGTTGAGGTATCAGTTACAGATACTGCGGGCAATGAAACCACAGCAACTACGACTGGCGAGGTTGATACTTTAGCACCGGTGATCACGATAGATGCACTGGCTGATAGTAACGACACCACCCCAACTATTTCAGGCACCGCAACGGGGGAGCCAGAAGGCACGGTTGTTATTATTACCGTGACTGATGAAGCAGGTAATCCACAAATAATTACTACTGAAGTACAAGCCGATGGCACCTTTAGTGTTGATGTGCCGAACGAATTAAGTGAAGGTGAATTTACTGTTGAGGTATCGGTTACAGATACTGCGGGCAATGAAACCACAGCAACTACGACTGGCGAGGTTGATACTTTAGCACCGGTGATCACGATAGATGCACTGGCTGATAGTAACGACACCACCCCAACTATTTCAGGCACTGCAACGGGCGAGCCAGAGGGTACAGTTGTTACTATTACCGTGACTGATGAAGCAGGTAATCCACAAATAATTACTACTGAAGTGCAAGCTGATGGCACCTTTAGTGTGGACGTACCAAATGAACTAAGCGAAGGCGAATTTACTGTTGAGGTATCTGTTACTGACACTTCAGGTAATGAAACCACAGCAACTACGACTGGAGAAATTGATACTTCAGCACCGGTGATCACGATAGATGCACTGGCTGATAGTAACGACACCACTCCAACTATTTCAGGGACTGCGACGGGTGAGCCAGAAGGCACGGTTGTTACTATTACCGTGACTGATGAAGCAGGTAATCCACAAATAATTACCACTGAAGTGCAAGCAGATGGCACCTTTAGTGTGGACGTACCAAATGAACTAAGTGAAGGCGAATTTACAGTTGAGGTATCCGTTACTGACACTTCAGGTAATGAAACCACAGCAACAACGACGGGTGAGGTCGATACGGCTGCACCATTAGTAATAATAGACCCTGTTGATGATACTAACAACACCACCCCAACTATTTCTGGCACCGCAACGGGTGAGCCAGAGGGCACGGTTGTTACTATTACAGTTACTGATGAAGCAGGTAACCCACAAATCATTACCACTGAAGTACAAGCTGATGGCACCTTCAGTGTTGATGTGCCGAACGAATTAAGTGAAGGCGAATTTACTGTTGAGGTATCGGTTACAGATACCGCAGGGAATGAAACAACCGCAACAACAACGGGAGAAGTCGATACTGCCGCGCCAACAGTTACTATTGACCCCATAGGTGATACTAACGATACCACACCAACCATTTCAGGCACCGCAACAGGTGAGCCAGAAGGCACAGTTGTTACTATTACCGTGACCGATGAAGCAGGTAACCCACAAACCATCACCACAGAAGTACAAGCCGATGGCACCTTTAGTATTGATGTGCCGAACGAATTAAGTGAAGGCGAATACAGCGTAGACGTATCAATCACTGATACTGCGGGTAACGAAAGTACAGAAGTAACAACGGGTACTATTGATACCTCAGCTCCTGTTATTGCGATTAATGCACTCGTTGATAGTAACGACACCACCCCAACTATTTCAGGGACTGCGACGGGTGAGCCAGAAGGCACGGTTGTTACTATTACCGTGACTGATGACGCTGGTAACGAACAAGTTATCACTACAGAAGTGCTCGCTGATGGCACTTTCACTGTTGATGTACCGAACGAATTAAGTGAAGGTGAATTTATTGTTGAGGTATCGGTTACCGATACCGCAGGTAATGAAACCACAGCAACAACGACGGGTGAGGTCGATACGGCTGCACCATTAGTAATAATAGACCCTGTTGATGATACTAACGACACCACTCCAACTATTTCAGGGACTGCGACGGGTGAGCCAGAAGGCACGGTTGTTACTATTACCGTGACTGATGAAGCAGGTAATCCACAAATAATTACCACTGAAGTGCAAGCAGATGGCACCTTTAGTGTGGACGTACCAAATGAACTAAGTGAAGGCGAATTTACAGTTGAGGTATCCGTTACTGACACTTCAGGTAATGAAACCACAGCAACAACAACGGGAGAAGTCGATACTACCGCGCCAACAGTTATTATTGACCCAGTAGGTGATAGTAACGATACCACCCCAACTATTTCAGGCACCGCAACGGGTGAGCCAGAAGGCACGGTTGTTACTATTACAGTAACTGATGAAGCAGGTAATCCACAAACCATAACCACAGAAGTACAAGCCGATGGCACATTTAGTGTTGATGTACCAAATGAATTAAGTAAAGGTGAGTTTACTGTTGAAGTATCGGTTACCGATACAGCAGGGAATGAAACAACCGTAACAACAACAGGCGAAGTTGATACTGCCGCGCCAACAGTTATTATTGACCCCGTAGGTGATACTAACAACACCACTCCAACTATTTCAGGCACCGCGACGAGTGAGCCAGAAGGTACAGTTGTTACTATTACGGTAACTGATGAAGCCGGTAACCCACAAATCATTACCACTGAAGTGCAAGCTGATAGCACCTTTAGTGCTGATGTGCCAAATGAACTAAGCGAAGGCGAATTTACTGTTGAGGTATCGGTTACAGATACCGCAGGTAATGAAACCACAGCCACAACAACGGGAGAAGTTGATACCACAGCGCCAATAGTGACTATTAACGCGTTAGGCGATACGAGTGATACAACACCGACCATTTCAGGTACGGTTAGCGGGGAGCCAGCTGGTTCAACCATAACTTTAACAGTGACCGATGCTAATGGTGCAGTACAAACAATTTCAGCACAAGTAATTGCAGACGGAAGTTGGACAGTAGAAGTACCTGCGGCTTTAGCTGAAGGAACCTACTCTGTAGATGCAAGTATTAGTGATAGCGCTGGTAATGAAGGCACAGCAAGTGCTTCAGGCACAATTGATACAAGCGCATTGACTATTACCATTGATGTTATTGGCGAAACTAACGATCAAACACCTCAAATAAATGGTGATACTTTTAATGCACAAGTTGGCTCTCAAGTTGAAGTTCAGATCACTGACTCAGCGGGTGCAATAATTACTTTAACCACAGTTGTTGATGAAAACGGTCTTTGGAGTGTTACTCCGCCTGCAAATTTAGCTGAGGGCACCATTTTAATTAGTGCAACAGTAACAGACATAGGTGGTGGAACGGCTAATGCAGAGCTTGATGCTGTAATTGATATTACGCCTCCAACCATACAAGTAAATGAACTAGAAACAAGTAATGATACTACTCCAATTATTTCAGGTAGCACAACAGACGTAGCTTCAGGCACAGTTATAAATTTAACGGTTACTGATTCTCAAGGAGTTGTTCGTACATTTAGCACTACAACGGATGCCGATGGTAATTGGAGTGTTGAGCTTTCTCAAGAGCTGGCCTCGGGCGATTATTCTGTAGAAGCTGAAGTATCTGATGCTGCAGGAAATAGCGCTTCAACTACGGCTACCGGTAATATAGACACATCAGGACCTAGCTTAACCGTTGACTTTGAAGCTGTAACCAACGACTCAACGCCTACTATTTCAGGCACTAGTGATGCAGACGTTGGTACCAGCATCACGGTTGTTATTACTGATGATAACGGGGTTGAACAAACACTTACCACCACAGTAGATACAAATGGTAACTGGGAAGTAACTCCACAAACAGATTTAAATGAAGGTGATAACACCATCGAAGTGAGTGTATCTGACGAAGCAGGAAATACGACAAAAGTTACAGATACAATTACGTTAGACACGCAAGCGCCAACGCTCACCATTCAAAACGTAGGTGATGTTAGCGATTTAACACCCGAGCTTCAGGGCATCAGTAATGAAATTGGTGGCACCGTTACACTCACCATCACCGACAGCGCAGGTGCTGTGCAAACCATTGAGGCCCTAGTTGGCAGCGATGGTCACTGGAACATTGAAATTCCAGGTGCCCTTGCACAAGGTGATTTTAGCGTTGTTGCCAGCATTACTGATGCTGCAGGCAACGACACCACCACGAGCAGCAGTGGTAATGTGGATACCATTACACCGGTTGTCACCGTTGATGCACTGGGCCTGGGTAACGACAGCACCCCAGTTGTTAGTGGTACCTCAACAGAGCCTGCAGGCACGGTTATAAATATTGTTATTACCGACAGCAACGGTGATGAACACCCAATCACCGCCACCGTGGATGCAAACGGTGACTGGCAAGCAACCAGCCCTGAATTACCGGATGGAAGCTACACCGTACAAGCCAGTATCACCGATGATGCAGGCAACACCGGCGGTGCGACACAAACGGGCAACCTAGATACCTTAGCGCCGACATTGACACTGGATACCGTAGGAGCGACCAACGACAGCACCCCAACAATCAGCGGAAGCAGCAATGCGCCAGCGGGCACAGTGATAAACATCAGTGTAAGCGATGGCACCACAACCGAAATGTTCACCGCGACAGTACAAGCCGACGGCAGTTGGTCAGCAGATGTGCCGAACGCGTTAACTGATGGTCCACTTACTATCGAAGCAAGCGTTAGTGATAACGCCGGTAATACCACTACGTTAAGTGAAACCGCCATACTCAACACCACAGCGCCAAGCATCAGTATTAATGCACTGGTTGACACCAACGACACCACCCCAACCATTAATGGTACAAGCGATGCGGCAGATGGCACCACCATTAGTTTAACGTTTGAAGACAGTGCAGGGAATATTACGACTGTTGATACGACCGTAACGGGCGGCGTATGGAGCGTCGATGCACCAAGCGTACTAGCAGAAGGCGAATATACTGTCACCGCACAGGTAGATGATGGACTAGGTAATATCGGCAGCGCCACCGAAACAGGCGAGATTGACTTAACCGCACCAAGCCTTGTTATTGCAGACAATGGTGTTAGCAATGACACGACACCGACTATCTCGGGTACAAGCGATGCGCCACAAGGCAGTGAAGTAACCATTGTTGTCACCGACAGCAGCGGCGCAGCGCAAACAATGAGCGCCACCGTACTTGCTAATGGTACGTGGTCAATGCCTGTACCGATAGCACTTGCAGAAGGTGCATACACTATTAGCGCGAGTGTTGAAGATGTGGCAGGCAACGACACCACTGCCACAGGCACTGGTGAAATAGATACCATTGCACCGACACTTGTACTTACCAGTCCAGGCTCAAGTAGCGACATCACCCCGACACTCAGTGGAACAAGCGATGCGGTTGAAGGCACCGTTATTAACTTCACCGTGGTGGACGATCAAGGCAATACACAAACGTTCACCACCACGGTTGATGCAGACGGCAACTTTTCAGTCGAAGTGCCTAATGCGATAGCCGAAGGGCCGTACAGTATTAACGGCAACATCAGCGATGTGGCAGGTAACAGCACCAATATTACCGGCAACGGCACCATTGATACCACAGCACCAAGTGTGAGTGTAGATGCGCCAGTATTAACAAACGACAGCACGCCCACAGTGACAGGCACCAGTGATGCACCTAACAGCACCATCACGGTTACGTTTACAGATGCAGCAAATGCTACTCAAAGCATTGATGTACAAACCGATGCCAATGGTAACTGGAGTGCGACACCAACGACTGATTTAGCTGAAGGTAATTACAGCGTTAGCGCCAGCATCACCGATGCCGCAGGCAACACAGGTACAGGCACTGACAGCGGCGAAGTGGATGTAACTCCGCCAATCCTTGCCTTTACACCAACGTTTGAGCTTGGTTTATTAATTACTCTAAGCGGCACCTCTGATTTGCCAGCAGGCAGTGAAATTACCATTACCGAGCAACTTGTTAACGGTGGGATTGGTGCAACATATACCACTACAACGGATGCGGATGGCAACTGGTCATTAGTCGGATTAGATGTATCGTTACTTGATGTTGGCTCAGTGATCGCCACAGCGACCGATGCCGCAGGTAATACCCGTACAATTAGCTCAGATGACTTTGATAATACACCGCCGACACTCACTGTTGAGGTTGCAGCACAAAGCGACAGCAATACACCGGTTATTAGCGGCACAAGCGATGCGGGCGAGGGGGCACAAGTGACTATCGTAGTGACCGACAGCGCAGGCAACCCGCAAACCATCACCGCCTTAGTGGATGCCAATGGCAACTGGAGCGCCACACCAGCGACACCATTAAGTGAAGGTGAAAGCACGATTGAAGTAAGTGTGCGCGATAGTGTCGGCAACGAAACCACCGTGAGTGATACCACCACCATCGACACACAAGCGCCAACCTTAACCATTCAAAATGTAGGCGATGTCAGCGATTTAACACCTGAGCTTCAGGGCACCAGTAATGAAATTGGTGGCACGGTAACACTCACCATCACCGACAGCGAAGGCATCAATCAAACCCTTAGCACTGTTGTAGGCAGCGATGGTCACTGGGCAATCGAAGTATCGACAGCCCTTGCACAAGGTGAGTTTAGCGTTGTTGCCAGCATTACCGATGCCGCAGGCAACGAGAGCACCGCAAACAGCAGTGGTAATGTAGATACCATCACACCAGTTGTCACCGTTGATGCACTGGGTTTGAGTAACGACAGTACTCCAGTGATTAGTGGTACCTCAACAGAGCCTGAAGGCACGGTTATCAACATTATTATTACCGACAGTAACGGTGATGAGCACCCAATCACTGCCACCGTTGATGCCAGCGGTAATTGGCAAGCAACCAGCCCTGAATTACCAGATGGCAGCTACACCGTACAAGCCAGTATCACCGATGATGCAGGCAACACCGGCGGCACCACACAAACAGGCACCCTTGATACCTTAGCGGCGACATTGACACTGGATACCGTAGGAGCGACCAACGACAGCACCCCAACAATCAGCGGAAGCAGCAATGCGCCAGCGGGCACAGTAATAAACATCAGTGTAAGCGACGGCACCACAACAGAAACGTTTACCGCAACAGTACAAGCCGATGGCAGTTGGTCAGCAGATGTACCGAACGCGCTAACTGATGGTCCACTCACTATCGAAGCAAGTGTAAGCGACAGTGCAGGCAACACCACCACGTTAAGTGAAGGCGCAACATTGGATACCAATGCACCGAGTATTAATATTGATGCATTAATGGATACAAATGATACAACGCCGAATGTGAGCGGTACCAGCAGTGCAGCAAATGGCACTATTATCACCGTCAGTATCACGGACAGTAATGACATAACAAACACGGTACAAACAACCGTTACAGACGGTATCTGGAGTGTTGAAGCTCCTGTTGACTTAGCTGAAGGCAGTTATGAAGTTGAAGCGAGTGTTACAGATGGAAGCGGCAATACAAGTACAGCAACAGAAAATGGTGTAGTGGATACGACCATTCCTAATATTGCCGTAAATGATGTAACCGTGACTGATGACACAACACCTACGATCACCGGCACAGCGAATGCGCCACAAGGTAGCACCGTAAGCGTTGAAATCACCGACAGTAATAATATTACTCATACCGTAACGACCACATTAGGGGTTAATGGCACATGGAGCGTAGCAGCCACGCAAGTACTGGCTGAAGGCACCTTTACAGTGAGCGCCAGTGTGAGCGATGCCGCAGGCAACGAAGCCACTGCCACAGGCACTGGTGAAATAGATACCATTGCACCGACACTTGTACTTACCAGTCCAGGCTCAAGTAGCGACATCACCCCGACACTTAGCGGCACAAGCGATGCCGTTGAAGGCACCGTTATTAACTTCACCGTGGTGGACGATCAAGGCAATACACAAACGTTCACCACCACGGTGGATGCCGATGGCAACTTCTCAGTGGAAGTACCGACTGCACTGGCAGAAGGACCATATAGCATCGAAGCAAGTATTAGCGATGTGGCAGGTAACAGCACCGATATTACCGGCAACGGCACCATTGATACCACAGCACCAAGTGTGAGTGTAGATGCGCCAGTATTAACAAACGACAGCACGCCCACAGTGACAGGCACTAGTGATGCACCTAACAGCACCATCACGGTGACGTTTACAGATGCAGCAAATGCGACTCAAAGCATTGATGTACAAACCGATGCCAATGGTAACTGGAGTGCGACACCAACAGGTACATTAGCCGAAGGTAATTACAGCGTCAGCGCCAGCATTACCGATGCGGCAGGCAACACAGGCACCGGCACTGACACTGGCGAAGTGGATATAACCGCTCCGGATCTTGAAATTATTCCATCGTTTTTATTAGGTAATTTAGTTTCTCTTTCGGGGGATTCTGATTTACCGGGAGGCTCTGTAATCACTATTACAGAGTACCTAGTTGGGGGATTAGTTGGTGCAACTTATACAGCGACAACAAATCCTGATGGTACGTGGGGGCTTGCAAACATAACAGTACCATTACTAAACCTTGCCTATGTGACTGCCAGTGCAACGGATGCCGCCGGTAATGTAAGAACAATCAATACACTTGATTTTGATAACGTAGCGCCAGAACTAACCGTTAGTGTTGATGCTTTATCTAATGACAGTACGCCAGTAATTAGCGGAACCACCGATATGGGGCAAGGCACTGTAATTGATGTGACTGTCACCGATAGTGCAGGGCAAAGCCAAGAGTTTACTGCGATTGTTCAAGCCGATGGCAGTTGGTCAGCAGATGTACCAGCAGAGCTAGCGCAAGGTCAATACACTGTTGTTGCAGAGGTTAGAGACAGTGTTGGTAATTTAACAACGCAGCAGGCTCAAGGTGAAATAGATAGCGTTGCTCCTACATTAATTGTGAACGAAGTTAACGTGACAATAGATACAACCCCTACAATTTCAGGCACGAGTAATGAGATTGGTGCTGATGTAACCATCCTTATCGGCGGTCAAACACTAACAGCAACAGTGGGTACTGATGGCAATTGGCAAGTAGATGTCCCCGTAGCACTTGTTGATGGTGATTATACGGCTCAAGTAAGTGTTACCGATGATGCTAATAATACCAGCAGCACGGCTATTGATTTAACAATTGATACCCAAGTACCTGTTATTGTACTTAATGACATAACTGTATTTAACACTGAGACACCAGTTATAAATGGTACTTCAACTGAACCACAGGATACGGTGGTCGATATAGTTATTACAGATAACAACGGTGATATACATACTTTAACCGCAATAGTTGATGCTAACGGCGATTGGCAAGTTACGGCGCCAAGCTTGCCAAATGGCAATTATGATGTAGAGGTAAGTATTACCGATGATGCTGGCAATCAAGGAGTGGATACAGGCTCGAGCTTTATTGATACTCAAGCACCAAGTATTACTATAAACGCATTAGGTACAATTAATGACAGCACGCCAACTATTTCAGGCACATCCAATGAACCTGAAAACACGAGTATTACAGTAACTGTGACCGATGGAGATAGTACCGAGACTTATACAACTGTTGTTGGTGCAGGTGGTGCTTGGACTGTAGATATTACAGATGCACTGACTGATGGTGAAGTTACAGTTTCTGCAAGTGTTACTGATGCCGCAGGGAATGAATCAGTTGCAAATAGTACCGCAATGTTAAATACCAATGCGCCTACAATTAATATTAATACAATTGCTGATACAAACGATCAAACACCAGCAATATCAGGCACAAGTAGTGCGGCAGATAATACAGAAATCACGGTTGTCATAACTGATGTTAATAACGTTTCACATACTGTAACTACAACTGTGGTGGGTGGGGTGTGGAGTGTTGATGCGACAGATATTCTACCTGAAGGTGAATTTACTGTTTCGGCAAGTGTAACTGAAGGAGGCTTAACGAGTAATACAACAGGTAGCGGTGTTATCGATTTAACTCCACCAGCCCTTAATATTACACCGCTTACAATTTCAAATGATACAACGCCAACAATTTCAGGCACAACTACAGCTCCACAAGGCGCCATAGTCGCTATTTTAATTACAGATAGCTTAGGTGTCGAGCAAACGGTTAATGCTACTGTTGGTGCAAATGGCACATGGTCAGTCGCTG
Source organism: Pseudoalteromonas sp. MelDa3 (assembly GCF_002863625.1). Classification (NCBI taxonomy): domain Bacteria; kingdom Pseudomonadati; phylum Pseudomonadota; class Gammaproteobacteria; order Alteromonadales; family Pseudoalteromonadaceae; genus Pseudoalteromonas; species Pseudoalteromonas sp. MelDa3. Next base: position 58,708 of record NZ_PJBR01000002.1, read on the forward strand.
TAAGTACAGAGTTGAGCGAGGGCACTTACACGGTTTTAGCTTCAACAACAGATACTGCAGGTAATCCTGTAAACACAAGTATTACAGGGGAAGTTGATATAACAGCACCTGTTGTGACTATTAACGATATTGTTGGAAGTACCGATCTAACTCCAAGTATTTCAGGGAACGTGACAGGAGCCATGGTAGGTGATGCAGTTGCTGTGATATTTACCGATGCACTCGGGAATAAGCATACTGTAAATACAACAGTTCAAACGGGTGGTGTATGGTCTGTAGAGGCAACTAGCTCTCTATCACAAGGAGATTATTCAGTTGAAGTATTTGTTACTGACAGCGCGGGTAATACCGGGGATGCAACAAATACAGCAACCATTGATACAATTGCTCCCGAAATTAGTATTGATCAAAGTTCATTAATACTTACCCAAGACAGCACGCCATTAATTAATGGCACATCAAACGAGCCAAATACAAACGTTATAGTTACGTTTACTGACTCAGCTGGAGTTTCTCATCAAATTACCGTACAAACGGATGAAAATGGTGACTGGCAAGCCGCTGCAGATAACGAATTAGCAGAAGGGGGCTACAGTGTTACGGCAACGATTACTGATAGCGCAGGGAATACCTCTGTTGATAGTAAAACGGGTGGCGAAGTAGATACAGTAGGGCCAGAGCTTACTATTGTGCCTTCGTTCCTATTAGGTCAATTGGTTTCTTTATCTGGTACTTCTGATTTAGGTGAAGGTAAAACAGTCACTGTTAATTTAGAATTAGCAGGTGATTTGGCTAACTTAACTTACGATGTAACCACCGATGCCAATGGCGATTGGGTGTTATTAGGCCTAGCGGTTAATATTATTGGCTTATCGGTTGTTGAAGCCTCTGCAACCGATGAAGCGGGTAACACCACCACTATAACTACGGCTGATGTAGATGCTTCAACGCCATTACTTAATGCGGTAGTTGACTTTACTACTGGCCAGGGAGATTTGCCGATAATTAGCGGTACGACCGACCAAGCCCCAGGCACCGAAGTGCTAGTGAGAGTGGTAGATAGCGAAAATGTAGTACAAGAGCTTACGGCTATAGTGCAAGCCGATAATACGTGGGCTGTGCAGGTTCCTCAATCATTGGCTGAAGGTACATTCAGCGTAACAGTTGACGTGTTAAGTGAAGTCGGTATTACTACCACGCAACTACTTACCGCAGTGGTGGATACAATATCGCCAACACTTGGCTTAGAGGTTATTGGCACAACATCAGACTCCACGCCAATTATCCAAGGTACCAGTGATTTAATTAATGGTGTTGTTGAAATACAACTTGATGGTGGTTCAGTTTTAACCACTACGGTTAATGCAGCTGGGTTATTTTCACTCGAGGTAGATGCACTAACTGAAGGGCAGCACGTTGCTAATGTGAGTATTACAGACGAAGCAGGTAATGTAGTAACTGATACGCTTGAATTCGTCGTTGATACGCTAGTACCAGTAGTTGGAATTTTACCACTGAGCATTAGCGATACCGATTTATTAACTATTTCAGGCACATCGGAAGAGCCTGAAGGTACAGACATTGACGTAACTGTTATTGGTAGCAATGGTGATGAAACAGTATTTGATGCTGTAGTTGGTAGTAATGGTACTTGGTCTCTAGTAACCACCAGCTTATCTGATGGTGTTTATGATGTGTATGCGAGTATTACTGATGCCGCAGGTAATACTGGGCAGTCAGCCATTGAACAAGTAACTATAGACACCATTCCACCAGCGTTAGAAATAGATGCGTTCGGAGTACTTAATACTCTAACACCAACAATTACAGGCTCTAGCGATGAGGAAGTAGGGAGTTTAATTACTGTAAATATCACTGACTCAACAGCCGCAGTACAAACAGTTACTACTACTGTTTTAGGAGATGGCACTTGGTCTGTCATTGCTTCTTTATTACCTGAAGGAGAAATTACAGTTGAGGCCATAAGTACCGATAGCGCTGGTAATACAACCACTGTAAATCAAATAGGTACTGTCAGTACAACCTTGCCAAGTTTGTTGATAAACCCAATAATTGATACAAGCGATACAACGCCTACGATTACAGGTACCACGGATGTATTAGCAGGTGATGTACAGGTAGTTATTACCGATAGTAGCGGTACAGCAACGACATATAACACCACAGCCATTGCCGGTGAATGGACTCTAATACCTACAACACCATTAGCTGAAGGCGCCTTTACTGTAAGTGCTACAGTTGAAGACTTAGGGCTTTCAAGCTCTACAAGTCTTGGTGGAATAATTGATTTAACACCACCAACAGTTGAAGTTGATCAATTAACTGTAACCAATAACCCGCTACCGACTATAACAGGTATAAGTGATGCACCAGCAGGTACAAATGTGAGTGTTGTTATTACTGATGATAATAACGATTCACAAACTATTACCGCTCAAGTTGCAGGCAATGGCACATGGTCTGTAACAGCTACCAGCGCGCTTAGTGAAGGTGGTTTTAGTGCTACTGCGACAGTGAGTGATGCTGCGGGTAACTCATCAAGCGATACAATGGTGTCAAGCACAGACTACACAGCGCCAACTGTAGTCATAGATCCAATATTGGTAGGGCAAGATACAACACCTACTGTTACGGGGTCAGTAACTGGAAGCTTTGCAGGACAAAATGTTATAGTTATGTTTACTGATTCAGCTGGTGCCACTCATAATGTTCAAACAACAGTTGGGCCTGATGGAACTTGGAGCGTGACCTCTACACAAGTACTTCCTGAGGGTAATTACAGCGTAGATGTAAGCATTGCTGATAGCGCAGGTAATACAGGTACGCAATCATCAAGTAGCGCAATTGACTCAGGTATTACAATTGACTCGGGGTTAGAGCTAACCGCAGATCAAAATCCGCTTGTTACAGGGACTGCTGGCGCAGGTGAAACTATATTAGTCACCTTTAGCGGTGCAACAGTAGTCACTAAACAAGTAACTGCTAACGCATCCGGTGAATGGAGTGCTTCACCGGATACGGAGTTAGCTGATGGGGCTTATACTGTAACAGCTGTCGCAACTGATGCATCAAGTAATACAACATCAAGCGGTAGTTTATCTGGATTGGTTATTGATACTACACCGATCAACTTTACAGTAGAACCTGAGTACTTACTTAATTTATTGGGTATAGGGATATTGGTTGGCTACGAAGGGACATCTGATGGCGGTGAGGGAAGTAAGGTCTATATTCTCGACTCATTAGTTTTAGGCATTGATTTAGCATTAACTTCAGCGCCATATGCAGTTGTAGATGCTCAAGGTAATTGGGACTCTACCAACTTAGATCTGAATGCTTTAGGTTTACTGGGTACAGGCCTTGAAAACACGTATTTCTATACTGTGGACGAAGCTGGTAATTACCACGTTAAAAATGGAAATGATGTATTTATAGAGTCAGGCAACATTTACGATAGTGGAGTAAGCGCTGCTTCCGGCGACACAATCCCTGCATCATTTAGCGAAGAGTTGGCTTTAGGCGATACAACCCCTAATGAAGTTTCAAGCAACAATGTATTAAGCACTGAAACGATTGATTTAGGTAACTTGAGTGGTCTATCAGCACCTGAGCAAACTGTGCAAGTAAGTTCGGCGGAGCCACTTAATATTAATGACGTAATCATTGATGAAGATGCAGAGCAGCTTATAGCGCTAAATACACTGGTTGAGGATGAAGGCTCTGCAATTGCTTATACTCCAGCTCAAAGTGGGGGAAGCATTGATGCAGCAGCACCTGCGGTTGATGTACAAAATCAATCGGAAGAGATGATTAAACACTTAATTGAAAGTAGTAATAATCAAACGGATATTTAATCTCAATAAAGCCTTCTTAATTATTTTTAAGGGGGCTTACATTATTAAGCAAATGGATATTATTTATAACGAAATTTAAGAACAAAGGACATTAAAAAAGCCTTATTGATAAATCAATAAGGCTTTTTTAATGTAAAATTTTGGGCTTAAGCTTTTAAATTACGAACCAGTTTACTCTCGGTATTTACAGATTTACCGGCTTGGTCGTAGGTCATTGACGTTGGTGCGCCAATTAATATCTCTTTTAATTGTTTAACACTTAGTTGCGCTTGGCGGGCAGCATGAGCATTAACATTATTTTGTTTTTGGCATTGCGCAAGTTGAGTTTTAACTTGGCTTATTAGCTCAGATATTTCAGGGTTTTGTGAGTCGTTACTGGCAATAAGCTTACTTAGCTCTTTATCTAAAGTGCTTAGCTTAGTTAAAAAAGACATTTTTTGTTGGGTAATTTCTTTTAAACCAGCACCACGTCGTGAAGCAATAGCAGTAAGCTCGTCGTTTAATAGCGTATGCAAAGAATCTAAACAACTTACTTGTTGGTTTAGTTTTACGCTAATTAAACTATTATGATCAGCCATACACGTTAAACTCAAAATCAGCTAAGTTTTTAGCAAGCTTTTCACTGTCCACTTGATATTTACCTTCGGTTATTGCTTTTTTAAGCTCAGCAACTTTATCGCTATCAAAGCCAGACGATTGCTGTGCTTTATCTTGAAGCGTTTTTAATTGCTGCGCTTGCGGCGTCAAGCTTACAGAGTCACTTGCTGCTTTAGGCGAAGGAGTCTGCGTCGCTTGTGTATTTGCGTTATCTTTTTTTAAATCAACTTGTTGTTGCTTTGCATTTGTTAACGCATTAGCTTGTTGATTACTGCCATTAACTTGATTAACCATAATAATAAACCCGTATATTACCCAACTTATGCCATGTTATCGGCATATACGTAGGATACTTTAGTATAAATCTAAATTAAATATTCACCTGAACAGACTCTACACCATCTACTCGCGCATTTAAAACTTTACCTGATTTTTTGTTTTTTATTTGTATCTGTTCGCCCAAAGTACCGTCTTCTAAAGCAATACCTGTGGTTTTAATTCTAAGACCTCTAAGGTTAGCGTAAATATTAACAGAGTCACCTTTACACACCATACAAATTTGGTTTAGTAATACTGGCATACCACTTCTAATATTTCGTTTACTTCTGCTGCCTATTAGCATTGTGGGGTCATCTAAGTACTGTATGCGTACAAAGTGAGTTGGTTTCATTTCAATACTTAAATGCGATTTAGTTATTACTTCACCGCGGGTTAAATTAGCAGTAGCAACAACAACTGGAGCCATTTCAACAACTCTTACATGAACGTATTGAGCCCACGTTTGCGCATCATTGCACTTGGCTTGTAAGGTTACTTGGCGGTTAAATGGTGGCTCATCGGATGTTGATAATTCAAGCTCAGTATTACAGACACGATCAGGAATGCGACTATCTAAAGGCAGTGCACTTAATTGAGTATTAGTATTTTGCAATGTACCAATCTGCTTAGCTATATAAGCAACGGCCATGTCTTGTAATAAATCTTTACTAAACACTTTAGCTTGCAAAGGGAATACAAAGCACAAGCTAGTAACAAAATAAAAAACACTGTATCTTCTGATTTTTTTTAACAAACTCATAATGTTTCGACTATGCTTATGGTTTCAAACAGGGTATAAATATTTTGCGTCAAAAAGTAGACGCACCCGCGATGTTATGTAGCTTTATAAATAGAAAGCAATTATCGTTCCGTATTATTTGTTTTCTTTAGGAGATTTGAATGGCAGGCATTTTAGACTCAGTAAACCAACGCACACAGTTGGTTGGGCAGAACCGCCTAGAATTACTTTTATTTAAGCTCAGAGGGCGTCAGCGTTTTGGTATTAATGTATTTAAAGTGAGAGAAGTGCTGCAATGCCCTCCACTAACAAGCATGCCAAAATCTAATCCGTATATTCGTGGTGTTGCACATATTCGTGGTCAAACCATTTCGGTTATTGATTTATCAATGGCTGTAGGTGGGCGCCCAATCGACAACATTAAAGACAGCTTCATAATCATTGCTGAATACAATCGCTCTGTGCAAGGGTTTTTAGTGGGCGGAGTTGAACGTATTGTAAATATGAATTGGGAAAAAATAATGCCACCGCCATCAGGTGCCGGACGTTATTCATACTTAACAGCAGTGACCGAAATCGAAAATGAATTAGTCGAAATTCTCGATGTAGAAAAAATTCTCAACGAAATTTGCCCAGTGAACACAGAAGTAAGTGCTGAAGTTGCACAAAGTGGCGATATTCAAAAAGATTTAGGCGAACGTATCGTATTTATAGCAGACGACTCTGCTGTTGCGCGTAATCAAGTTAAACGTGCCCTAGAGCCGTTAGGCGTGCAAACAGAGCTTGCCAAAAATGGTAAAGAAGCACTTATAAGATTAAAAGAAATAGCAGAGCTTGATTGTAAAAACGATATTACTGAGCGAGTAGCGTTACTTATCTCAGACGTTGAAATGCCAGAAATGGACGGCTATACCTTAACAGCTGAAATAAAAGCAGATCCCAAACTTGCACCTTTGCATGTTATTTTGCATACCTCTCTGAGTGGTGTTTTTAACCAAGCGATGATTGAAAAAGTCGGGGCAGATGACTTTATTGCTAAATTTAACCCAGACGAATTAGCAACAGCGGTTAAAAAGTGGGTTCATTGTGATTAACAAAAATAGGTGCTACTAACTTGAATAATAAAGATTTGCAGCAAAGTGAATACGACCAGTTTCGTTCGTTTTTAGAGCAGCAATGCGGCATTGTTTTAGGTGAAAATAAACAGTATTTAGTTAAAAGCCGACTTGCTCCGTTAATGACTCGATTTAATGTGGGATCTTTATCGGAGTTGGTTAGTAAAACACTTGGGCCTCACGAGCGGCAATTAAGAGCCGCTGTAGTTGATGCAATGACCACAAACGAAACGTTGTGGTTTAGAGATCAATACCCATTTGAGTTGCTCCAAAATAAGCTTTTTCCTGAGTTTAAAGACTTAAGGAGGCCTTTAAAAATTTGGTCTGCTGCCAGCTCATCAGGACAAGAACCCTATTCAATAGCTATGTCAGTAGCTGAATTTAATACTAAGCAACCTGGTGTGCTTCGTATGGGTGCACAAATTATTGGTACCGACATATCTAATACCATGCTTGATATGTGTAAAAATGCAGAATATGACGCGCTTGCACTTGCCAGAGGGTTATCTGCAGAGCGTCGTAAAAAGTTTTTTAAAGACAGCGGCAATGGTATGGCACAAGTAAACGATACAATAAAAAAACAAGTTAGTTTTAGGCACCTGAATTTGCTTGATTCTTACGCGTTAATGGGCAAATTTGATATTATTTTTTGCCGTAATGTACTTATTTACTTTGCGCCTGAAATAAAAGCTAAAATTATTAATCAGTTTGCACAAGCATTAAACCCAAAAGGGTACTTATTTTTAGGAGCGTCAGAGTCCTTGACTGGCTTAAGTACTGAGTTCGATATGGTTAGATGCAACCCCGGTATCATTTACCAAAAGAAATAACTAAGTTAATTCCTTTCCCTAAAACGACGCCCCCAGCGTCGTTTTTCTATTTAGATACATAACCTTATAAAAATATAACACTTCCTAATATTAATGGCTTATTTTTTGCTTTATTCATGGGTAAGTCAATTTTTTGGAGAAGGTTATGGCTATCAGTTTTGATAAAGCATTAGGTGTGCATCCGCAAGCCATGTTGATACGTTCACAGCGAGCAGAATTAATTGCAACTAATATAGCTAACGCTGATACGCCTGGCTATAAAGCAAAAGATATAGACTTTGCCTCAGCTTTAAAAGCGGCAAGGTCAACCCAGCAAAGCGGCAATACTATGGTAAGAACTAATGATAAACACATTGGTGGAGGTACTCATAGTATGGGCAGCTCTGAATCATTTCGTCTGCCAAATCAATCAGATACAGGCGATGGTAACTCGGTTGATATACAAGTGGAACGAAACTTGTATACACAGAATGCTATGGAGTATCAGGCCAGCTTGCAATTTTTAAGCGGCAGATTCAAAGGTCTGAATAAAGCTCTCGGTAGTCAAGGATAAAAATTATGAGTTTATATAATGTTTTCGATATTGCAGGTTCGGGTATGAGCGCACAAAATGTTCGCTTAAATACCACAGCTAGTAATATTTCTAATGCGAATACCATTAGTTCATCTCAAGACAAAACGTACCGAGCGCGCCAACCTGTATTTGCGGCTGAGCTAACAAAAGCTTCAGCATCAGCAAGTAACCAGCAGGGCTCCGCAGTTGGTGTTAAAGTTTTGGGCATTGTTGAAAGCGATGCGCCATTACAAATTGAATATAACCCAAACCATCCAAGTGCGGATGAAAATGGCTATATCTATAAACCCAACGTTAATGTTGTAGAGGAGATGGCAAATATGATTTCTGCCTCTCGTTCTTACCAAACAAACGTGCAAGTTGCTGATGCAGCAAAGCAAATGCTAAGTAAAACACTGTTGCTAGGGCAGCGGTAACTGAGGGTAGGTTATGAGTAACGATATTAGTACATCTTCATCCTATTTAGATTCTCTGCGCTGGCAAGAATCGCAAGTAGCGACCAGCGACAATGAGAGTGATGCGTTAACACAAGAAGATTTTTTCTCTTTGTTAACTCAGCAATTATCGTTTCAAGATCCCAGCAACCCTGCGGATAACGATCAAATGATTGCACAAATGACGAGCTTCACAATGGCTCAAGGTATTAGTGATTTGAATTCAAATTTTGATACGTTGGCTACTTCGATGACATCGAACTCAGCCCTGCAAGCTTCAACGCTTGTAGGTAAGCAGGCTTTACTTGAGTCAAATACTGTCGATTTAAATGAATCAGGTGATGCTAAAGGGTCTATCGTTGCCGAAAGTGCAGTTGAAAGCTTAACGCTTAGTGTAACTGATGCTTCTGGACAGTTAGTGAGAACAATTGATATGGGTTCCCAGGCTGCCGGCGCTGTTCGCTTTGTTTGGGATGGTAATAATGAAAGCGGTGAGCGTTTACCTGAAGGCGAATACACGTTATCGGCACAAGGTAGTACCAATGGTCAGTTTTCTAGCTTGCCTATTGCAACTTTCAAAAATATTGAAAGTGTAAACATTAACGGATCAAGCGGCATCATTGTTAACACCAAAGAAGGTGCGGTTAGGTTAACCGACATTGCAGAGATTGCGTAACAAATTTAATATTTCTTGCCTGCCAGCAGGCCACAGATTAACAGGTTAGAGGTGAACTATGAGCTTCAATATTGCATTAACCGGCCTAGCTGCCGCACAAAAAGATTTAGACGTAACTGCAAATAATATTGCAAACGTGAATACAACAGGTTTTAAAGAGTCGCGCGCTGAGTTTGCTGATGTGTATGCATCGTCAGTATTTAGCTCTGGTAAAACTAAAAATGGTGATGGTGTTCAAACCGCTATGGTTGCACAGCAGTTTCATCAAGGCTCACTGCAATTTACAAATAACTCACTTGATTTAGCGATCACTGGTGAAGGTTATTTCGCGATGAGTGAAGACTTAGGTTCTCAAGATTTTTCATATACTCGTGCAGGTGCATTCAAATTAAATGAAGATAATTTTGTAGTAGATGCTAAAGGTAATTTTTTACAAGGTTTCCCTGTTGATGAAGCTACAGGTGCCACTACATCAGTAAGTTTGAGTACTTCATCACCATTACAAATACCGGATTCGTCTGGTTCTCCTCGCGCAACAAGTAAAGTGTATTCATCATTTAACTTAGATTCACGAGAAACTCAACCCACAGTTGATACTTTCGATTCAAATACAAGTGCTTCTTATAATAGTTCTACATCAACTACAGTGTATGACTCATTAGGTGAGCCACATGTTTTACAGCTGTTCTTTGTAAAGCAAGACCCAGAAAATACACCAAACGAATGGGACGTTTACGCAACTTTAGACGGGAAAAATTTTGGGACAGATGGAGTTGAAACAGTCGCAGGTTCACATACCCCTATAGATACTTTTGAATTTACATCAGCAGGTTTGCCTGATGTTGAATTACCAGCTATAACGTTCCCTGATATAGACCTAGCTTCTGATGCGACTACAGGTTTGACTTCTCTTTTAACTAATGGTGCAAGTTTTCCTGATAAAGTGTCAGTCAGTTGGCGTGATGAAGCGGGAACAAGTAATAAAGTACCTACCCAGTTTGCAGGTAACTTTGAAGTAAAAGCACTTGAGCAAGATGGCGCTACCGTTGGCCGTTTAGCCGGGATTGACATTGGTACTGATGGTAAGGTAGTTGCGTCTTACAGTAATGGTGACTCAACTTTTTTAGGTCAAGTTGCTATGGTACGCTTTTCTAACTCACAAGGCTTACAGCAAGTAGGTGATACTGCTTGGAAAAAAAGTTTAACATCTGGTGATCCCATTGCAGGTGAGCCAGGATCAGGTACTTTAGGATCGATAAACTCATCAGCACTTGAGCAATCAAATACTAACCTTACAAACGAGCTTGTAGACTTAATTACTGCACAGCGTAATTACCAAGCAAACTCACGTGCGCTTGAAGTTAACTCAACTATTCAGCAAAGTATTTTGCAGATTCGATAAGCTAAACCCTATTAAATATATTAGGCTGCATTTTTGCAGCCTTTTTTATAAGTCCTCTTTGCAAGCCCTTCTAAATACCTCTCAATGTTGCGTCAAATTTAATCTGGCATCTATTTTGCATTTGTAAGTTCAGAGATTTTTTATGTGAGTCGATACTATGGACAAAATGGTCTACATTGCGGCCTCTGGCGCTAAGCAAAGCCTACAAGGGCTTGCTTTAAAAGCCAATAATTTGGCAAATGCAAATACAACGGGTTTTAAAGCTGACTTTGCGCAGGCGCGTTCTATGCAAGCGTTTGGCGAAGGTTTGCCTACACGAGTATTTTCAATGCAAGAGCGTCCGGGTTCTAACATGGTATCGGGTGGCATTGTTCAAACCGGGCGAGACTTAGATATCGCGATGAGCGATAACGCATGGCTTGCTGTGCAAGATGCCTCCGGTAATGAAGCTTACACAAAAGTGGGTACGTTAAACGTTACTGCTCAAGGCATGCTCGTAACCAGTCATGGTCGTCAAGTTATTGGCGAAGGGGGACCTGTTATTTTACCTGTCCCAGTCGAAAAAATAGGGTTTAGCCAAGATGGCGCTATTCAAGTTCGACCACAAGGCGCTCCAGCTAACTTTTTAGAAGAAATAGACACGCTTAGAGTAGTAGAAGCAAATAGCTCACAGCTCGAAAAAGGTAACGATGGTTTATTTAGACCAAAAGCAAATGTAACAGTAGATACCTCTGCCAATGTAAAAGTTTTAAGTGGTTCGCTTGAAATGTCTAATGTGAACCCTGTTCACGAAATGGTCGACATGATAAGCCACCAGCGCCAATTTGAATTACAAGTGAAATTAATGAAAACAGCTGAAGAAATTGACGAGCGTCAAGATCAGTTATTACGCATAGTTTAACTTTAAAGTGAGGACACGATTATGAATCCAGCATTGTGGATCAGTAAAACTGGGCTAGACGCTCAACAAACCGATATATCGGTTATCTCAAATAATTTAGCGAATGCGAGTACCGTAGGCTATAAAAAAAGCCGCGCTATATTTGAAGATTTACTTTATCAAAATATTAATCAACCAGGTGGTCGTTCATCGCAAGATACCGAAATGCCATCGGGCTTAATGTTAGGTGCGGGTGCTAAAGTTGTAGCTAACCAAAAAGAGTTTACGCAAGGCAACATGTTGACCACCGAAAATTCACTAGATTGGATGATTTCTGGTGAAGGTTTTTTTGAAGTACTGCAACCAGATGGCAATATTGCTTACTCGCGCAATGGTCAGTTTACTACCGATGGCGATGGACGAATTGTAACATCGGGAGCAGGTTACGTTATTCAGCCAGAAATGAATGTACCTGATGACGCGCAATCAATTACGGTTTCGCAAGACGGCGAAGTATCTGTACGTGTTGCAGGCCAAGCTGATAACGTGGTCATTGGTCAGCTTACTATTAGTGATTTTATTAATCCGTCGGGCCTTGAGCCAATTGGTCAAAACCTTTATACCGAAACCGCTGTAAGTGGTGCGCCGGTACAAGGTAATCCTGGTGTTGAAGGGTTAGGTAGCATTATTCAAGGCTCACTCGAAACTTCAAACGTAAATGTAACTGAAGAGCTCGTAAACCTAATTGAAACTCAGCGTATTTACGAAATGAACTCAAAAGTAATTTCGGCCGTTGACGAAATGATGAGTTATATCAATCAACAGCTTTAATAGAGTAGGGGGAATTATGCGTAATATTATTTTATTTACAGCGGGCACATTATTTTTAAGTGGCTGTATGTCTACGCAAAATAGTGAAGTAGTGCAGGACGACCCTTACTACGCACCTATGTACCCCGAGCCTATTTTAGAGCCGCTGGTAGCCACAGGTTCATTGTTTAATACTCATACATCAAACGACTTATATTCTGATAAAAAAGCGCTACGTACTGGCGATATAATTACGGTTAAATTGCAAGAGTCTACTCAAGCAACAAAAGCCGCTAAAACAGAAACAGACAAAGAAACCGACGCAAGCTTAGACCCAGTGATTGGCTTAGGTGGTCTACCTGTAAATATAGGTGGCGATAGTATTCAGTTTGGCATTGGTAGCGATTCGTCGTTTACGGGCGATTCAAAATCAAACCAGTCAAACAGCTTAGTGGGCGATATTTCGGTTAATGTAATGCGCGTTTTACCTAATGGTAACTTAGTTATTCGCGGCGAAAAATGGCTAACGCTTAATACCGGTGAAGAGTTTATTCGTTTAGAAGGGCTAGTACGCCCTCAAGACGTAAGCGCCGATAATACGGTTGAATCAAACCGCATTGCTAATGCACGTATTCAATACTCAGGTAAAGGGCAAACGCAAGAAGCGCAAAGTCCTGGTTGGCTTACACGTTTCTTTAGCAGTTCGCTGTTTCCATTTTAGAGGGTAACAACATGAATAGCCTTAAAGCTTTATGTTTAGTTGTGTTATTAGGTTGGCAGTTTACTGCCAGTGCTGAGCGCATAAAAGATGTGTCTATGGTTGAAGGCGTACGCTCTAACCAATTAGTTGGTTATGGCTTAGTGGTTGGTTTACCAGGCACTGGCGAGCAAAACTCATACACACAACAAAGTTTTAGAGGCATGTTGAACAGCTTTGGTATTACGCTACCCTCAACTCAAAGTCCTAAAATTAAAAATGTTGCCGCTGTTGCTGTGCATGCAGAATTACCTGCATTTAGAAAGCCCGGACAAACAATAGATATTACGGTTTCTTCTATTGGTAGTGCAGGCAGTTTACGTGGCGGTACTTTACTACAAACCTTTTTAAAGGGGGTAGATGGTAACGTATACGCTATTGCACAAGGTAGCTTAATTGTCGGTGGCTTAGGCGCACAAGGCCTTGATGGTAGTAAGGTTGTAATTAACACCCCTACAGTTGGTCGTATACCAAATGGCGCAACAGTTGAACGCACTGTAGAAAGCCCATTTATGCAAGGCGATTACATTACCTTCAACCTAAACCGCCCAGACTTTACAACGGCAAAACGCCTAGAAAAAACAATTAATGACCTAGTTGGCCCAAATAGCGCACAAGCAATTGATTCTGTTTCTATCCGTGTTATTGCACCACGCGATGCATCCCAGCGTGTATCGTACTTATCGACACTCGAAAACTTAGAATTTAAGCCAGCTGATATGGCCGCTAAAATTATAGTTAACTCGCGTACCGGTACAATTGTCATTGGCAAAAACGTTAAGCTTCAGCCTGCGGCTATAACTCATGGTGGCTTAACAGTAACAATTGCAGAGCAACAAAATGTGTCACAACCAAACCCGCTAGCAAACGGTGATACAGTTGTCACACAGCAAAGTATTATTGATGTAAACCAAGACGACTCGCGCGCCTTTGTATTTAATCCAGGTGTAAGCCTTGACGATTTAGTTCGCGCAATTAACGAAGTAGGCGCAGCGCCTGGTGACTTAATGGCTATTTTAGAAGCACTAAAAGAAGCCGGCGCAATTAACGGGCAGTTAGTTGTTATATAAATAACTCAAGTCAATAAATAACGTATTACTTAAGCTCTATATTTTTGAAACAAGATATAGGGCTTTTTATTTACAGCAACTTAAGTTTATTATTTTTATCTTCCTCGTTTTATCGGTAGTGGCTCAATTTTTGCATTTTTAACTGCATTATTCATTTTGTGTCAAAAAGCCGATGGAAACTAATCACCTCGATAAACAAAACTTTTTTGATTTAGGCAACTTAGATTCACTTCGTAAAGAAGCCTTAACCAGTGGCGATGCATCAACTGATGCCTCTAAAGCTGCGCTTAAAAAAGCGGCCGCACAATTTGAAGCTATTTTTACGCAAATGCTGCTCAAAGGAATGCGCAAAGCTAACGAAGCATTTGAAGACAAAGACAGCCCATTTAATTCAAGTGGCGTAAAGTTTTTTGAAGAAATGCACGATCAGCAACTTTCAACAGAGCTTTCATCAAATGGCTCGTTAGGCCTTGCCGATTTAATTGTTCAGCAGTTATCGCCTGAGTCTAAAAACTTTATGCCAGGTTCGGTGCTTAGAACAACTAACGATATTTTCAGCGATACGCAAGTCGGATCCGCTCTTCCTCATGAGCAAAAAAATAAGCAACCCGATCTTATCGTTAAAAGTACTAAAGCCGATATTGCTGAGCCTAAGGTTAATACTGCAGAGTCTAAAACCGATAGCCCAACATTTAAAAATGCAGAAGAGTTTGTAAGTTCAGTGTGGGAACACGCTAAAACTGCAGCGCAAAAAATAGGTTTAAACCCAGCGGTAATGGTTGCTCAAGCGGCACTTGAAACCGGTTGGGGTAAACACATTATTAATAAAAGTGACGGTGGCAGCTCAAATAACTTATTTAATATTAAGTCAGATAAAAGCTGGGAAGGCGATAAAGCAAGCAAAGTAACGCTTGAGTTTGAGCAAGGCACACCCGTTAAAAAACAAGCAAGCTTTAGAGCCTACGATTCAATTAAAGATAGCGTGAACGACTTCGTTGATTTTTTAACGCAAAACCCACGCTACCAAGAAGCATTACAAAATACAGCAAAACCAAATGACTTTTTAGATTCATTACAAAAAGCAGGTTATGCAACCGATCCAAATTATGCCAGCAAAATAAAAAATGTGCTCAATAGCAGCCAGCTAAAAGACATTGCGGCAAACGTGATCCGCCAAGGAGTAGAGTAACATGTCGTTTAATTTATTAAACATTGCCAGTTCTGGGGTTAGAGCAAGTTCGGAGCTACTGCAAACGACAAGTAAAAACATCGCCAATGTTAATACCGAAGGCTATGTGCGCGAGCGTACAGAGTTTACCACTATGGTTGATAACCAAGTGGGGCGAGGCGAAACATACCGATTACTAAATGAGTTTGCTCAGTCACAGCTAAATCGTGACACCTCTAATAAATCGTTTTTCGATCAGTTTATTACTGAGGCAAATCGAGTTGATACTATTTTTTCTGAAGAGTCTAATAACCTATCTACAGGCATTAACTCTTTATTTAATAACGTACAAGAAGCGCTTAATCAACCGTCATCTACCGTTGCTCGCTCATTAGTAATGACCGACGCGCAAAGCTTAATTGATCAAATGGATAGACTTTCGGGCATCGTGCTTGATCAAAAAAGTGTAGTGAACGAGCAGCTTGAAATTTTTTCAGACGAAGCAAACTCACTCATTCAAAGTATTAGTACGCTAAATCAAAATATTGCAGCCGTTAATGGCACTAATAATGCCGCAGATGCAAGCTCTACCTATAACGAACGCGATAAAGCAATACGCGACTTATCAGAGCTAATAGACATAGAAACGCTTGATGGTCCAAATGGCGAAAAACTCGTTTTTATGGGCACAGGCGAAGCAGTTGTTATGCAAAATGGCGCATTTAACTTATTCTCGATGACAGGGGATCCCGATCCTAACTTTAAAGAATTCACGCTTGACGTTAATGGTGGCAAAGCAGTGCCGCTTGAAGTTGATGTAAGCAAGCTTAAAGGCAAAATTGGCGGCTTACTCGCTTTTAGAGATGACATATTAGTCCCTGCTCAAAACCAAATTGGTCAAATGGGCTTAGCGATAGCCGACGCATTTAACGAGCAAAACAAATTGGGTATGGATGCAACAGGTCAGCTAGGTGGTAATATTTTTAATATACCTACCGTTGGCGCTTATGCGTATCAAGCGAATACTGGTGATGCCGGTATGACTGCAACTGTAGAGCCTGGTAAGGGCAGTGAGCTTCCGGCAAGTGACTTTATTATTACTTATACGAGTGCGACATCGGTTTCTATTCAACCGGTAGATAATAAAGGCGAACCGCTAGGTGACCCATCAGTTGCAGATATCCCAGCTGATGGGATCATAAATGCAGACGATATTCGAAATGCAGTCCCTTATCAAGCGGCAACAGCTACAACACCAGAAGTATTAGCAACGGTAAAAGACTCCTTCGGACTACAATTAAATATAGATACAACCAAAACAGGTAACGTGGGAGATCAGTTTCAAATTAAGCTTAATTCTGACTCGGCTTCTAGCATTACGCTTGCAACAGGGCGCGCAGAAGATTTAGCACTAGCATCGCCTATTCGTACTGCTAACAGTATAGATAATATAGGCACCGCTACTATTTCAGTGGGAGAAGTAACAAGCGTGACATCGGGTGGTTTTACCACCGCTCCCGGTTTGACCAATGGCGGTATTACCCTAGTAAAAACAGGCACTGCAAACGAATATCAAATTTCTGATGAAAATAATACGGCAACAACAATTATTATTCCACCGCCAGGTAATAATGTTTTATCTCAAGCAGGAACGCCATACAGCGATTATGGTTTTGATTTTGACATAGAAGGCACTCCAGCAACAGGCGACACCTTTACACTTGAGTTTAACGAAGGCGGCTTTGATGATAACCGTAATGGTTTAAAATTAGCTGACTTACAGAATGGTGAGTTAGTCCGTTTAAATGTAGAAACAACAGCAACGGCCGACAATCATAAAACGTTCAACCAAGCTTATTCAGGGTTAGTGAGTGATATAGGCGTTATAACTGGTCAAGCAATAACAAGCGGTAGTGCGTTTAATGCATTAGCAGAGCAGTCTGAGGCATGGTACGAATCACTATCGGGTGTAAACCTTGATGAAGAGGCTGCAAATTTACTGCGTTTTCAGCAATCATATTCAGCATCAGCTCAAGTTTTAGCAGCAGCTCAAGAAATTTTTGACACCTTATTAAATGCGGCGAGGTAATTATGCGTTTATCAAATAATTTAATGTACCAAAACAACATAAATAAAATACTCGACAACCAACAAGGTGTTGCAAATGCTCAAGAGCGAGTAACAACTGGTGAAAAGTATTTAACCACCTCAGAAGCGCCAGCTGCTATTTCGCAAGCTATGCTGTATTCAAATAAAATACAAACGAATGAGCAATACACTAAAAATATCGACCAGCTTACCGGCAGGCTAGAAACTGAAGAAAGCGTATTACAAAGCATAAATAGTAATATACAACAAGCGCAAGAGCTCACTATTCAGGCTGGTAATGGTGTTTACACCAAAGACGATTTAAAATCGATTGCATCAGAGCTTAGTGGCATTCAACAAACGTTAGCTAATTTAATGAACACCCGCTCAGAAGACGGGAAATTCATATTTTCAGGCTACCAAGACAGCACGCAGCCTTATCAGTTTGATTCTGCAGCGGGTGAGTACACCTATAATGGCGACCAAGGCCAGCACCAAATAACTATAGCTGAAGGGGTATCAATTAAAGCGAGTGATAACGGCTTTGATACATTTGAAAAAACAGATGCCAGACTAAATGTACTCGATAATAAAGCAGACATACCAACAACAACACCTACAAATAATATTACTAAAGGCACTGTTTATGTTGATGGCCAAGCCGAGTTCGATAAGTTCCATCAAGCTAAATACAATGCTGATCCAACGACTCCAGTTTCACCTACAGCAAATACTTTTAGTGTAGTTACAACCGCTGGTGCGACTACAAACGATCCTGATACATACGAAATTTTACAAGATGGCGTGTCGCTTACCCCGCCTCAAACTGGTGAAGTTACAGATGATACAATTGAATTTGCAGGTATGAAAATTCAATTTGAGGGTAGTGCGCCTGGCCAACTCGATTTTAGCCTTGAAAAACCACATAAAGAAAACGTACTTAATACACTGCAATCACTTATTACCGGCCTTAACAATGGCGCACTTGAAGGTGATGACTTTCAGCAAGTACTTGCTGATAGCTTAGTGCAATTACAAAACGCCAGTGAGCAAGTGGTGTTTACCCAAGCAAGTTTAGGTGGACGTATGAACGCGCTTGAAAGAGTAAGCGATTCTAACTTAGCACTCGATATTCAAAATAAAAGTAATCGCTCTAACTTAGTTGAAGTTGATATGGCAGAAGCTATTAGCGAACTAACCAAACAAGAAACGGCACTGCAAGCATCGCAAGCAACTTTTGGTCGTTTAACTAACCTTTCATTATTCGATTACTTATAAGCAGATTATAAGCAGAAATGCCTTGCCGCTTTACCCACTTTAAAGCGGCAATAACTTGCTACAAAATCGCGGCAATAACCTGCTACAAAACCGCGGCAAAAAAATGTCACTCCCTTCCAAATAACTTCACTCTTTATTTTTAATTCAAAAAACCATATATTTACATTAAAAAACAAGTGGTTACAAATAAATCAAAGTTGGCACAGTAAATGCTTTTCTTATTATAAGAAATTATCGAACAGTGGTTCCTGTTAAATCGTGTTGAACCACACTCTGTTTAAACCTAGGAGATGGTAAAATGGCATTAACAGTAAATACTAATGTGTCGTCATTAAACGCACAACGTAATCTAACTAAATCTGGTGAAGGCTTAGCTACTTCAATGGAGCGTTTATCATCAGGTATGCGTATTAATAGCGCAAAAGATGATGCCGCCGGCTTACAAATTTCAAACAGATTAACGTCGCAAATAAATGGCTTAGCCGTTGCTCAGCGTAATGCTAACGATGGTATTTCAATGGCGCAAACCGCTGAAGGCGCTATGCAAGAATCGACTAATATACTACAACGTATGCGAGAGCTTGCCCTGCAATCTGCTAATGGTTCAAATTCAAGTGAAGACCGTGATGCATTGCAAAAAGAAGTGTCTGCCTTACAAGAAGAATTAACTCGAATCTCTGACACTACATCGTTCGGTGGTCAGCAATTATTAGATGGCTCATATGGCACTCGAAATTTTCAGGTTGGCGCGAATGCCAACGAAACAATTTCACTTAGTTTAGCAAGCACAGCAGCAGAAGATATAGGTGGCTTTAAATCACAACTTGAAGGTGCTGTTAACACAGGTTTTGGTGGCGTGTTGCCTGGCGCTACTACACCTGCATCCGCTATAGCAGATTCAACGGTATCATTTACTACAGGTGAGCAAACTACATCGGTCAATATTACAGCTAGCTCGTCGGCACTAGATGCGGCAGCAGCAATAAACGATACAACTAGTGAGCATGGTGTTATAGCTAGAGCATCAACATCAGTAGTTGTGGGGATGGCCTCAACTGCAGGTGATATAGTAAGCTTTAACTTAAATGGCATTCCAATTTCAGGCACTACTGGTGCCACAAACCAATCAGAAATTGCAGATGCGATTAATGCTTCTACAGCTGAAACTGGAGTTGCAGCCTCTCATAATTCGACAACGGGGGCGATTACGTTAACGGATGAGACTGGCGCTGATATTATAATTGACTCATACGCTAATGCTACTGCTGGAAATGATACGGTAACATTAACTGCTGTGGACAGTAATGGTGATTTAAACACCCCTATAACCCTAACAGAAGGTGGTGATGTTGCAGCAAGAATAACTGGTACTTTAAAGTTAACGGCTTCTAAAGAGTTCTCAGTGGCATCGACAGATACAAAAAACTTAGCGGCTACAGCTACTGCTACAGCAAATAATGTCGATACGGTAAATTTAACAACAGAGCTAGGCTCTCAAGATGCAATATCGATAATTGATGGTGCACTTGCTCAAATTGATGAGCAGCGTGCGGGTTTAGGTGCGGTTCAAAACCGTTTTGGTCATACAATTAGTAACCTTGCTAATATTCAAGAAAATGTATCTGCGTCACGTAGTCGTATTCAAGATACAGATTTTGCGACCGAAACTGCACAAATGACTAAAAATCAAATACTCCAACAAGCGGGTACGTCAATACTTTCGCAAGCAAACCAAATACCACAAGCAGCAATTAGTTTATTAGGTGGCTAATTATTTAGTTTACTAGTAACTGTTTATATAAACGCACTTCAACTTGAAGT
>NZ_PJBR01000045.1:0-24118 GCF_002863625.1 Pseudoalteromonas sp. MelDa3
ACTGCAGGGCCTTGCGCATCGTTAAGTTCACTTACGATTTGTTCTTTATTAGACTCAAGGTCGCTAGCAATTTGAGTAAACTGTGCTTTAAGTTCACTGTCATCATTTTGCTTAGCAAGTTCTTGTGCCCAGAATAAAGATAGGAAGAAATGAGAACCACGGTTATCAATTTCTTTCACTTTACGTGAAGGAGACTTGTTTTCTGCTAAGAAAGTACCAGTCGCTTTATCTAGTGTATCAGCAAGAACTTGTGCCTTGTTGTTACCCGTAGTTACGCTTAGGTGCTCAAGAGATGCAGCAAGTGCTAAAAATTCACCTAAAGAATCCCAACGTAAGTGGTTTTCTTTTTCGAATTGTTGAACATGCTTAGGTGCAGAACCACCCGCGCCAGTTTCAAATAATCCACCACCGTTCATAAGTGGAACAATTGAAAGCATTTTAGCACTCGTACCTAGCTCTAAAATTGGGAATAAATCTGTTAGGTAATCACGTAAAACGTTACCTGTTACAGAAATAGTGTCTTTACCTTCTTTAATACGCGCTAGTGAGAACAATGTTGCTTCAAGCGGTGCTAAAATTTGAATATCTAGGCCAGCTGTATCGTGATCTGGTAGGTATTTATTTACTTTTTTGATTAGCTCTGCATCATGTGCACGGTTTTCGTCTAACCAGAAAATAGCTGGAACGCCTGTTGCGCGTGCACGATTTACTGCAAGCTTAACCCAATCTTGGATTGGTGCGTCTTTAACCTGACACATGCGCCAAATATCGCCTTGCTCAACACTGTGCTCAAGTAATGTATTACCATTTGCATCAACAACACGGATAGAACCATCTGCTTTAGCTTCAAACGTTTTATCGTGTGAACCGTATTCTTCAGCTTTTTGAGCCATAAGGCCAACGTTAGGTACGCTACCCATAGTTGTTGGATCAAATGCGCCATTCACTTTACAAAAATCAATAGTTGCTTGGTAAATACCTGAGTAACAACGATCTGGAATTACAAAGCTAGTGTCTTGTAATTTACCATCGTTATTCCACATTTGACCGCTTGAACGGATTGCAGCAGGCATAGAAGCATCGATGATCACGTCACTTGGTACGTGTAGGTTTGTAATGCCGCGGTCAGAATCAACCATAGCAATAGCAGGGCGGCTAGCGTAAACAGCTTGAATGTCTGCTTCGATTTCTTCGCGCTTAGCATCGTCTAATGTTTGAATTTTAGAATATACATCGCCTAAACCATTATTTACATCAACACCTAGCTCTTCAAAAAGCTCACCGTGTTTAGCAAATACATCTTTGTAGAATACTTTTACAGCGTGACCAAAGATAATTGGATCAGATACTTTCATCATTGTCGCTTTCATGTGAAGCGAGAATAAAACACCTTTTTCTTTAGCAGCGTCAATTTCAGCAGCTAAGAAAGCTTGAAGCTTAGAAGCGCTGATGCTTGATGCATCAATAACTTCGCCAGCTAAAAGAGGCGTGCTTTGTTTAAGTACAGAAACGTCGCCGTTAGTTGCAACATGTTCAATACGTACATCAGTGGCTGTATCAACAGTTACTGACTTTTCTGAACCAAAGAAGTCGCCTTCGCTCATGCTTGCAACATAAGACTCTGAATCTTTGCTCCACGCACCCATTGAATGCGGGTTGTTACGTGCATATTCTTTTACAGAACCTGGTGCGCGACGATCAGAGTTACCTTCACGTAGTACTGGGTTTACTGCACTGCCTTTGATTTTGTCGTAAGCAGCTTGAATTGCTTTTTCTTCATCATTTTTAGGTTCAACAGGGTATTCTGGAAGAGCGTAACCTTTTGCTTGAAGCTCTTTAATTACAGCGCGAAGCTGTGGTACAGATGCACTGATGTTTGGTAATTTGATGATGTTTGCTTCTGGTGTTTTAGCAAGCTCGCCAAGTTCAGCAAGTGCATCACCAATGCGTTGTTCTTGTGTTAAATAATCAGGGAAGCTAGCAATTACACGACCTGCTAATGAGATATCGCGAGTTTCAACTTCAACACCGGCCGCATTTGTATATGCTTGGATGATCGGTAGCAACGAGTAAGTTGCTAGTGCCGGAGCTTCGTCCGTTTTTGTATAGATAATTTTTGATGTCATCATCATTCCTAGATAGTAGACCGAAAAGGTCTTATTCAACAATGCAAAGAAAATCATTACTAATGAGTGAGTACATATTATTAAACAAGTTAATGAATACATACGCTCGTAATGAATAGTTTGTTAGGTGTTGGTACTCAGCGTTGCTCTTTTATAAAAGCAGAATAGTCACACCTGACGAACTGGAATTGTATTTATAGCTAAAAAATTAACAAAAATAAATCAGCCTTTAGCCTAGTACATATAAAAGAGGCGACAAGTTGGATTAGTTGCTGCGTTAATACGCAATTTTTAGCACCAAGAGTGTAACAAGCTTAAATAAAAAGGGCTAGAGGTTGAGCATGCCCAATAAGCAGTTAAACAATCAACTCTTAGAACATTGGGGTATATAAAATAAATTCAAGGAAAAGGGTTGAATTTGAATGAAAAGAGGCAATAAATAGGGGAGAAGAGATAAGTTAGTATGCTTAAGGAATTAAGCGAGGATCTTAAAAGGTCACTCGCTTTAGTCGAACAAAACAATAGTCACTCAATAATGTCACCATCTGGGGCAATATTTTTAGCGTGTAGACCTTTAGGTCCTTGTTCTAATTCGAATGTTACATCTTGACCAGCTTTAAGCGTTTTATAACCGTCCATTACAATTGTTGAGTAATGAGCGAAAATATCATTCTCGCAGCCGTCTTCTACGATGAAACCAAAACCTTTAGCGTTGTTGAACCATTTAACTTTACCGCAAGCCATACTTCTACATCCTTCAATAAGTTGACTAATTTAGTTATTCTAAATTGTATTATTTGCTAGACTGACTAAGGTTTAATCAATCTACGTTTGACTGTAGTTTATTTAGCCAACCAGTCAAGTGTTTTGAGTTATTTTTTTAACATTTTATTTATTTTTTATTCAAGTTTGCTTGAGTTACAAAGACAAGACTATATTTAATTATGAGTGGTATGAAAGATTCAGGTGTTATCGATACAGTTCGCGACAGCGAAAAGCAAAAGCTACAGCCGCCGCGAAAATATAAAGTTGTTTTAAATAACGACGATTACACGCCGATGGACTTTGTAATAGAAGTTTTAACGACGTTTTTTAATATGGATAGCGATAGAGCAACCGACGTGATGCTTCAGGTTCATGAAAAAGGTAAGGGTATATGTGGTGTTTACAGCGCCGACGTAGCCCACACCAAAGCTGAACAAGTTAACCGCTACGCGCGTGATAACGAGCATCCACTGCTTTGTAGTTGTGAGCAGGAATAAATACCAATTTAATACAATTGGTATAAATACCAATTAGGGTGATCAAACATCCGATTGTTGTGGTATAAATTATTATCTCAGTAAGGGGTTGCCAATGCTAAACAAAGACTTAGAACTCACATTAAATGCCGCGTTTCGTGAAGCGCGCACTCGCCGTCATGAGTTTATGACCGTAGAGCACCTTTTACTTGCGCTGTTAGATAATCCTTCTGCAGGAGAAGCCCTAAACGCGTGTGGTGTTAATATTTCTGGTTTAAAAACCGAATTATTAGAATTTATTGACGAAACAACACCCGTCATTCCAGATTTAGAAGAAGAGCGTGAAACTCAGCCAACACTTGGCTTTCAACGTGTATTACAACGCGCTGTGTTCCATGTGCAATCGTCAGGTAAAAATGAAGTCACTGGCGTGAATGTGCTAGTTGCTATTTTTTCTGAGCAAGAAAGCCAAGCTGTATATTTACTTAAAAAGCATGATGTATCGCGTTTAGACATCGTTAACTTTATTTCGCATGGTATTTCTAAAGCAGATGATGAATTAGGCAACGACAGCGACGATATTCATGATGAAGTGCAAGAAGTTCAAAATGAAGAAGCAAGCAAGCTAGACAGCTTTACAACTAACTTAAACGTTCAAGCTCGTGAAGGTAACATTGATCCACTGATCGGACGCGACAGCGAAGTAGAGCGCACGGTACAAGTATTGTGTCGTCGTAAAAAGAATAACCCATTACTTGTTGGTGAAGCGGGCGTTGGTAAAACAGCAATTGCTGAAGGCTTAGCGTATCGCATTGTTAATAAGCAAGTACCAGAAGTAATTGCAGATGCTGTTGTGTACTCGCTAGATATGGGTGCATTGCTTGCGGGTACTAAA
Organism: Pseudoalteromonas sp. MelDa3; assembly: GCF_002863625.1. Classification (NCBI taxonomy): domain Bacteria; kingdom Pseudomonadati; phylum Pseudomonadota; class Gammaproteobacteria; order Alteromonadales; family Pseudoalteromonadaceae; genus Pseudoalteromonas; species Pseudoalteromonas sp. MelDa3. Next base: position 4,263 of record NZ_PJBR01000045.1, read on the forward strand.
TACCGTGGCGACTTTGAAAAGCGCTTTAAAAGCTTACTAAAAGAGCTGCAAGCTGAGCCAGGCTCTATTTTATTTATTGATGAAATACATACCATAATCGGTGCCGGCGCGGCGTCTGGTGGTGTTATGGACGCATCAAACTTGCTTAAACCACTCCTTTCAAGTGGTAAGCTACGTTGTATGGGTTCAACAACTTACAACGAGTATAAAAATATTTTTGAGAAAGACCGTGCATTAGTACGTCGCTTTCAAAAAATTGATGTACTTGAGCCGAGTGTTGCCGATACCACTAAAATATTAAACGGCTTAAAAGAGCGTTACGAAGAGCATCATGGCATTCGTTACACTCAAAAAGCACTAAAAGCAGCTGCAGAACTCAGTGCTAAATACATTAATGAGCGCCACTTGCCAGATAAAGCCATTGATGTAATTGATGAAGCCGGTGCAAGCCAGCGTCTGCAACCTAGCTCTAAACGTAAAAAAACCATTGGCGTGGCAGATATAGAACTAATTATATCTAAAATGGCACGTATCCCAGCGCAAAGCGTCTCGTCGACAGATAAAGAAACGCTTAAAAACTTAGACCGTAACCTTAAAATGCTCGTGTTTGGGCAAGATCAATCTATTGATGCGCTTACATCAGCTATTCGCTTATCTCGCTCTGGTTTATCGAGCGAAGAAAAACCAGTAGGTTCGTTCTTGTTTGCAGGGCCTACCGGTGTGGGTAAAACAGAAGTAACTAAGCAACTTGCTAAATGTATGGGTGTTGAGTTTATTCGTTTTGATATGTCGGAATATGTAGAGCGCCATGCAATAAGTCGACTAATTGGTGCTCCACCAGGGTATGTTGGTTTTGAGCAAGGTGGTTTATTAACAGAAGCGGTTATTAAAAACCCACATGCTGTTGTACTTTTAGATGAGATTGAAAAAGCGCATCCAGACATTTACAACATTTTGCTACAGGTTATGGATCACGGTACGCTAACCGATAATAACGGCCGTAAAGCTGACTTTAGAAATGTAGTGGTTGTAATGACTACCAATGCGGGCGTTCAAGAAACTACGCGTAAGTCGATTGGTTTTACAGAGCAAGATCATACGCACGATGCAATGGGTGCAATTAACAAAGTATTTTCACCAGAATTTAGAAACCGTTTAGATAACATCATTTGGTTTAATCACCTTGAACGTGAAGTTATTTTACTGGTGGTTGATAAGTTTATTGTGGAACTGCAAGCGCAGCTTGATAAAAAATCAGTTAACCTTGAGCTTACGTCTAAAGCACGTGAGTGGTTGGCAGATAAAGGCTACGATAAAGCAATGGGTGCACGTCCAATGGCACGTGTTATTCAAGAAGAGCTTAAAAAGCAATTAGCTAACGAAATACTGTTTGGTGAACTTGTTGATGGCGGTACGGTTAAAGTATCGGTTAAAGACAAGAAGATTCGCTTTGATTACGAGAGTAATTTAACACCAGCGTAAAACGTTAATTAAATAATTTAGTTAAATAAAATGGCCCGCTACATAATAGCGGGCCATTTTTTTGCCCTTTTTATAGGCAACAAAAAACCCAGCAAAAACTGGGCTTTTTGTTTATTAAATGTAATTGCTAGTCAATGTCTATCAATTACATTTAATAAACGCTTAAAGCTAGTAAAACACTAGCCAAAAACTAAATCTCGTTTACGCACTTACTTAGCGAGCACGGAATACGATACGACCCTTTGATAAATCGTAAGGAGTCATTTCTACCGTTACTTTATCGCCGGTTAAAATACGGATATAGTTTTTGCGCATTTTGCCTGAAATATGAGCCACAACTACGTGACCATTTTCTAGCTCAACTCGGAACATTGTATTTGGTAAAGTATCAAGGACTGTCCCTTGCATTTCGATTACGTCTTCTTTCGCCATGTTTAGCGTAACACCTCTTTAATAGTTAAACGCTGCAGATTTTGCCCAAAATACTCCAATAAGTAAAGGCGCAGGGGCTATATTTGCAAATTAAATAGCCACCCACTCATCATTGAGCTGTTTTTGAGCAGGTAAAAACTGAGTTTTGTACTTCATTTTGTCGCATTCATCAATTTGATAGCCTAAGTACACGTATTGCTTATTTTGCTCTTTTGCAAACTTTAGCTGCTCTAATATCATCACAGAGCCTAAACTATAGTGTTCAAAGTCGGGGTCAAAAAAGGTATAAATTGCAGAAATAGCGCTATTCATACAATCAGTTACGGCAACCGCGACTAAAGTATCTTGGTGCCACAGTTCAATAAATGTGATCTTGAGCCAACTGCAAAGCAAAAAACTTTGAAACTGTTCTTTTTCAGGAGGATACATACTTCCATCCTGATGACGCATCGTTATGTACTTGCTATAAAGCGGATAGTACTCAGGTCGCTCTTGCGTTGAATATTTCACTTCAAACTGGCTTTTTGCTTTGTTTAGTTTACGTTTTTGCGATTTTGAGGGCATAAAGTCTTGTGCTAATACACGTACAGAACTACATGCGCTGCATATTGGGCAGTGTGGACGGTATATTTGGTTACCACTGCGACGAAATCCCAAGCCTAATAACGACTCAAATTTGTCGGTACTGTAGCAACTGGGATCAAGAATAACTAAAAGTTGCTCTTGTCTGTTGGGTAAATAACTACAGTCAAACTCTTGGGTTAAACCAACACGTGCAGGAAGTTGCTCATTCATAGATTGCGTCAAGTTCTTGTGGCTCCCACATAATAGGGTTAACAGTATAGTTATGTGCAGCTTTTAGTTTAGTCAAAAATGTGGAACGGGGGATTACTTTTGCACCTAGGGTCATTAAATAAGGGTTTTCTAACTGGCAGTCAATAAAATGTGCATTATGCCGTTTAAGCCAATTTACCAGTGCCCACATAGCAAGCTTAGAGCAATTGGTTTGATGATGAAACATCGACTCGCCACAAAATACACCATTTTGCATAATGCCGTATAAGCCACCTGCAAGCTCTCCGTTACTCCACACTTCTAAACTATGTGCAATGCCAGCATTGTGTGCATTAACGTAAGCGTCGAGCATGTCAGAGGTGATCCAGGTGCCATCGGTATCAAGGCGTTGATCGCGACAGGCTTCTATCACCTCTTCAAAGGCATTATTAATGGTTACTCTTACAGGGTGCTTTTTTAAATGCTTACGCAGGCTCTTACTTATATGAAAATCATCCAGTTCAAAAATGCCTCGCTCGCTGGGAGACCACCACATTATAGGCTCATCTTCACTAAACCAAGGGAATACTCCGCTTTTGTAGGCATTACTTAGGCGAGGTAAACTCAAATCTCCGCCAATTGCTAACAAGCCATCAGGGGATTCTAATGCGTATTCCGGATTGGGGAATGCTATATCGTTTTCGCTTAATTGGTATAGCTGATTTCTCATACAGTACTTATTTTATAATTTATCGTAAAAGTGTAACTATATTTTAGGCATAAAAAAAGGGCTGAATAATCAGCCCTATAATAATTTATTTAATTGCTTATAAATTATCTAAGAAACGCTCTGCATCAAGGGCAGCCATGCAGCCTGTACCCGCAGATGTGATTGCTTGACGGTAAATGTGGTCTGACACATCACCTGCAGCAAAAACGCCTTCTACGCTTGTTTGAGTCGCGTTACCGTGAAGACCAGACTCTACAACTAAGTAGCCATCTTTCATTTCTAGTTGACCAACAAACATATCAGTATTTGGCTTGTGGCCAATAGCAATAAATACGCCTGCTAAATCTAGCTCTTCAGTTGCATCAGAGTGTGCATCTTTAATACGAACGCCGGTTACGCCCATTTGGTCGCCTAATACTTCGTCAAGCGTGCGGTTGTAATGCATTACAACGTTACCGTTTGCTGCTTTTTCAGCAAGGCGGTCAGCAAGTATTTTTTCACTGCGGAAACTATCACGACGATGAATAACATGTACTTCGTCAGCAATGTTAGATAAGTAAAGCGCTTCTTCAACCGCTGTATTACCACCACCAACAACCGCCACTTTTTGACCTTTATAGAAAAAGCCGTCACACGTAGCACATGCCGAAACACCACGGCCTTGGAAATTAGTTTCAGACTCTAGGCCCAAGTATTTAGCAGACGCACCCGTTGCAATGATTAATGCATCACATGTGTAAGTACCTTGGTCGCCAGTTAGTGTGAAAGGGCGCTTAGATACATCTACTTTATTGATGTGATCGAATATGATTTCAGTTTCAAAGCGCTCAGCGTGCTCTTTCATACGATCCATTAACGCAGGACCTGTTAAACCGTGTGCATCACCAGGCCAGTTTTCAACTTCAGTTGTGGTTGTTAATTGGCCACCTTGTTGAATGCCTGTAATTAAAACAGGGTTTAAATTTGCACGTGCTGCATATACTGCGGCAGTATAACCAGCTGGGCCAGAGCCTAAAATTAGTAGCTTACAATGTTTTGCTTCAGTCATTATTTCTTCCTAAACGTTTAATACGGTCTTTAATGCGCTCGATTCTAAGAAAAACAAGGCAGATGTAAACAAAATCCGCGATTATTTTTTTTCTTAAATCGAAAAGCTGTGCAGTATTGTGTACTAGAGTTATGTGCTTTTACAGTTAAAATGCCTAAGTAGCTCAATAAATAGACTAACAGGCAACAAAACAGCGTTATTTCATGACCCCTTTGATTTTTTTTGTTATGTTTTACCTAATTTTATTTGTCACTGATAGATTATGTGACCTAAGCAAATAGGCAACTATGTTATTTTGGCAGGAAAAACCCGCATTCGGGTTGACTTCAAAAGACGTTAACGTCTTAACCAATGCGCAAGATTACCGAACGCAATTGCTACGCTTGATAGCGAACGCAAAAAAACGAATTTATATTACTGCGTTGTATTTACAAGATGACGAAGCAGGTCGCGAAATTTTAGAAGCGCTGCATCGTGTGTCATTGGCAAACCCGGCACTTGAGGTAAAAGTGCTGGTGGATTTTCATCGTGCGCAACGTGGATTAATTGGCGCTGATAAATCAGACGGTAACGCAAGTTTATACTGTGACGATTTAGAAAAGTTTAAATCGAACGTACAAGTTTATGGCGTACCTGTAAAAGCTAAAGAATTATTTGGAGTATTGCATTTAAAAGGTTTTGTAATTGACGACACCTTACTTTACAGCGGCGCAAGCTTAAATAACGTGTACTTGCAATACAACGAGCGCTACAGGCTCGATCGTTACTTTTTGATAACGCAGAGCGAACTGTGTGACTCAGTAGTTGATTTTATTGAGACAAAGCTACTTTCATCAGTCGCTGTGCCACGTATAGACACGCGACCGCTTAAGCGTTTGCACGACTTTAAGCTTGATCAAAAGCAGTTAATGCGCGATTTAAAAGTCGCAAGTTATAACGCAGCAGAGCAGCTAAATACGCAAGCATTAGGTATTCGCTTATTTTTAGGGCTTGGGCGTCGCAATAACGAGTTAAATCGTTTAATAAAAGCGTTATTTGATACAACAGAGCAAGAACTTGTGTTGTATACGCCATACTTTAATTTTCCGGCACCGCTTATGCGATCACTGCGCCGATTATTAAAGCAGGGCAAGCAAGTAACTATTGTTGTAGGCGATAAAACAGCAAATGACTTTTATTTACCGCCAAGCGAGCCGTTTAGTAAAATAGGGGCATTACCTTATTTATACGAAACTATTTTGCATAAATTTGTAAAAACGCAAAAGCGCCATATTGATAACGGTAATTTAAATGTGTATCTGTGGAAAGATGGAAGTAATTCGTTTCATTTAAAAGGTATTTGTTCAGATAGAACAAAGCATTTACTGAGCGGGCATAACTTAAATCCGCGTGCATGGGGTCTTGATATCGAAAACGGTATTTTAATAGAAGATCCAGAGCAAACAATTATGGATGCTATTGATAACGAAAAGCAGGAAATTTTACAACACTGCCGACGTTTAACAGGCCCAGATGATTTAGAAACGATGGATGATTACCCACAGCCAGTTAAAAAACTACTTGGCCAAGCTAAGCGCGTAAAAGTAGATTTTATAATTAAGCGTTTTATCTAAACCAGTTTATCTAAAGTAAGTTTATATAAATCTGAAATTTAAATACAAAAAAAGCAGCTAATTAGCTGCTTTTTTTATGGGTTGTAGTTAGGTAGCTACATTACTTAATACCAACCTAACTACAAAACGCTAAATTATGCGTTTTCTACCGCTGTGCGTGGGTCAACATATTCCATGTTGAACGCTTCTGCTACTTCTTTGTAAGTTACTTGGCCTTTAATTACGTTTAAGCCTTTTAAGAAGTGAGCGTCATCTAGTAACGCCTTTTTATAACCTTTGTTTGCAAGGTTAATGATGAAAGGCAATGTTGCATTGTTAAGTGCGAACGTAGATGTGCGTGGAACAGCACCAGGCATGTTAGCAACACAGTAGTGAACAACTTCATCAACGATGAAAGTAGGATCAGCATGCGTTGTTGCTTTTGAAGTAGCAATACAGCCACCTTGGTCGATTGCAACGTCAACAATTGCAGAACCAGGTTTCATTGCTTTAATGTGCTCAGCAGTTACTAGTTTAGGTGCAGCTGCACCTGGGATTAGTACGCCACCAATTACTAAATCAGCTTCTAGTACGTGTTTTTCTAGTGCATCAGCAGTTGAGTAAATAGCTTTTACTTTATTACCAAATTGCGCGTCTAGTGCACGTAATACGTCGATGTTACGGTCAAGAACGACAACTTCAGCACCAAGGCCAACAGCCATTTGCGCTGCACTACGACCAACCATGCCGCCGCCAATGATAACAACTTTAGCCGCTTCAACGCCTGGTACGCCACCTAGTAGCATGCCACGACCGTGGTTAGATTTTTCTAGCGCTTGTGCACCAGCTTGAATAGACATACGACCAGCAACTTCGCTCATAGGAGCAAGAAGCGGTAAACCACCGCGAGAGTCAGTTACAGTTTCGTATGCAATACAAATAGCTTTGCTTTTTACAAGGTCTTCAGTTTGTGGAAGATCAGGTGCAAGGTGTAAGTAAGTGAAAAGAATTTGGTCTTCACGTAACATTGCACGTTCAACAGCTTGTGGCTCTTTTACTTTTACAATCATGTCAGCTTTAGCGAAAACGTCAGCAGCAGTTGCTAAAATCTCAGCACCCGCTAGCGTGTAATCTTCGTTAGTAAAACCAATACCCATACCTGCATCAGTTTCTACAATCACTTGATGACCGTGGTTTACTAATTCACGAACACTCGCAGGAACCATACCTACACGGTATTCATGGTTTTTAATTTCTTTAGGGACACCAATAATCATATCATTTGCCTTATTAAGAACGGATTAACATTTTTCACTATTATATTCATCATAAGCCCGTGTGTCTCACCTTTTTTAAAGTCAAATCTAGTGTTATCATCTATATAACAAAAATAAACAGCATAAAAAACTAGTTGGCACTATGCATCAGTTATTAGATAGAATTGACCGTAAAATTTTAATGGAATTACAGCACGATGGACGCCTTTCAAATGTTGAACTGGCCAGACGAGTTGGCCTAAGCGCCACGCCCTGTCTGGAGCGAGTGAAAAAGCTAGAACGAGAAGGCTACATACTTGGCTATAAAGCAGTGGTCGATCCAGCTAAGCTTGGGCAAGGTTTATCGGTGTATGTAGAAGTAACAATTACTAAAACATCTCCCGACGTATTTGATGAGTTTAGTGCGGCCGTTAAAAAGCACGAAGAAATTATCGAATGTCATTTAGTATCGGGTAATTTTGATTTTTTACTTAAAACGCGCGTAAATGATATGTCAGAATACCGTGGTGTATTAGGTGACATATTATTAAAGTTGCCTAACGTTAGTGAAAGCCGAACTTATGTAGTAATGGAAGAAGTAAAAGGTGAAGAAGGCGTAATTATTCGTCCTTATATTACTTAAGGTTATTTATATTAGCTGCGTCATTTGCTTATATAAGCTCAAATTATAAAAACTTGTTCATAATCAGGCCATCAAGGTTAAGATAAAGTGCAACAAATTGCATTTCCTGCTAAGGTATTTCACTGCTAAGTAAGTGTGAATAAAAATAGAATAATAAAGAGGAATAGGGAACTATGCGCCTAAACGGTGTGCAAAGACTATTAGAAACAGGGCTGATTATCAGCACCTTTACGGCAATATTTATTTTATGTGCCTTGATCAGCTTTGATCCAGCAGATGCTGCATGGTCGCAAACTAGTTTTAGCGAAGTAAGCAACATCACAGGAGCAGCCGGTGCATGGATAGCCGACATTTTATTACTCACCTTTGGTTGGTTGGCTTACTTAGTGCCAGCGGCCATTCAGCTATTTGGCTACTTGCTATTTAAACAACCTCACCGCATTTTACAGCTTGATTACACCACCTTAGCGCTGCGTGTTATTGGTTTTGCTTTATTTATTACCTCAGCTACCGCTATTAGCAGTATCAATTTTGACGATATTTATAACTTTTCCTCTGGTGGGGTAGTGGGCGATGTTATTGCATCAGCCATGATGCCTGCGTTTAACTTTACCGGTACATCTATATTATTGCTGTGTTTCTTTTTTGCCGGGCTTACCTTATTAACGGGTGTATCGTGGGTTGATTTTGTAGATTACCTTGGCGATTTAATGGTTAGGTTTTACCGCTTTATTGTATCGTACGCAAAAGGTTGGATGCACCGAGAACACGCTGCGGGCAAAGCAAATAATCACGATGAAGTAGACGCCCATTTTGAAGACGATATAAAAGAGCAAATAGAGCTGCCTACATCAGCTAAAAAAGCAGATAAACAAAAAGCAATTAATAAACCGCAAACGCCGTTTAATGAGCCTCAAATTAGTGACGAGTTTATGCCGTTTGACGAGCTTGACGACATACTCGATCAAGAAATTGGCTTTAGCGCCATAGACGACGAACCAATGGACACGGCCGCTGCATTAAACGCGCTTGACCAAAGCCCAGTTGTAGAGCCAGAAAAACCAGTTACAACAGTGGTATCGCCAGCAAGACCAATGCCTAAATCAAAAGCGCAATATCAACCACCGCCAACGGCTAAAGAGAAGTTTGAGCAATTATTAACGCAAGAACCACCACCGGGGCCATTACCGTCGCTTGATTTACTCGACAGACCGGACAAAGCTAAAAACCCAATTTCGCAAGAAGAGCTCGATACAGTATCGCGCCTAGTAGAGACAAAACTACTCGACTTTAACGTACAAGCTAAAGTTGTAGCGGTATACCCAGGCCCTGTTGTTACACGCTTTGAGCTAGATTTAGCGCCAGGTATTAAAGTGTCTAAAATTACAGGTTTAGCAAAAGATTTAGCCCGTTCGCTATCGGCAATTAGTGTGCGTGTTGTAGAAGTTATACCGGGTAAAACATATGTTGGTATTGAGCTTCCTAATAAACATCGCGAAATAGTACGTTTGTCAGAAGTAATAAACGCACCTAAATTCGAGCAAAATCCATCGCCACTTACCATGGTGCTAGGTAAAGACATTGCCGGTCAGCCGGTATGTGCTGATTTAGGTAAAATGCCACACTTACTGGTGGCCGGTACAACTGGTTCAGGTAAATCAGTGGGCGTTAATGTCATGATAGTAAGCTTGTTGTACAAATCGGGCCCTGACGATGTACGTATGATTATGATTGACCCTAAAATGCTTGAGCTATCAGTATACGAAGGCATTCCGCATTTATTGTGTGAAGTAGTCACCGACATGAAAGAAGCCGCTAACGCACTGCGTTGGTGTGTGGGCGAAATGGAACGTCGTTATAAATTAATGTCAGCATTGGGTGTGCGTAACTTAAAAGGTTACAACCAAAAAGTGCTTGAAGCCAATGAAGCGGGTTACCCGATTCTTGATCCATTATTTAAAGACACCGATGGCATGAAAGAAGGCCCGGAAGAACTTGGTAAGTTACCAAGTATTGTTGTAGTAATAGACGAATTTGCCGACATGATGATGATTGTTGGTAAAAAAGTAGAAGAGCTGATTGCCCGCATAGCCCAAAAAGCACGTGCGGCAGGTATCCATTTAATACTGGCAACGCAGCGCCCTTCGGTAGATGTAATAACAGGTTTAATTAAAGCAAATATACCAACGCGTATGGCGTTTCAGGTATCAAGTAAAATAGACTCGCGCACGATACTTGACCAGCAAGGCGCAGAAAACTTACTGGGTATGGGCGATATGCTTTATTTACCACCAGGCACTAGTGTACCAGAGCGTGTACATGGCGCGTTTGTAGACGACCATGAAGTACACGCCGTAGTAAACGATTGGAAAGCGCGTGCTAAGCCAAATTACGTTGATGAAATACTCAATGGTGATGCCAGTGAAGATATTTTATTGCCAGGTGAAGCAAGCGAAAATGCAGACGAAGAGAACGATCCGTTATACGACGAAGCCGTGTCGTTTGTAATTGAAACCGGCAAGGTATCGGTATCGTCAGTGCAACGTAAACTGCGTGTTGGCTATAACCGCGCAGCACGTTTAGTCGAACAAATGGAAACATCGGGTATCGTGAGTTCACCAGGTCATAACGGCGCTCGCGATGTATTAGTACCTAATGGAGCAAATTAATGAAAAAATTTAACGCCTTATTATTAGTGTTAGGCAGCGTACTTGCCGCACCAAGCTTTGCTGACGACAGCCAAGCATTACAAGACAGACTTGCCACTTTAAAAAGCTTTAAAGCGCAGTTTGCACAAAAAGTAACAGACAAAGAAGGCCAAGCTGTCATGCAAGGCGAGGGTACAATAGCGCTTCAACAGCCTATGATGATTCGCTGGCAGCAAACAAACCCAGACGATACATTATTTGTATCAAACGGCGATAAAACCTATTACTTCGACAGCTTTGCTGAGCAAGTAACAATTATGAAAACCAGCAGCCTAATCGACTCAACACCATTTGTGCTACTTACATCAAAAGACCCAGCACAGTGGGAAAAATACAGCGTACTTGCAACAAATACAGGCTTTAGCGTAACGCCAAATAAAGGCGTAGAAAGCCAAGTAGAACAACTTGATATAGCGTTTGCGGGTAACGAGCAAGGCCTTGCTAAACTAGTCGTTACCGACAACTCAGGGCAGCTATCGTCATTTACGTTTAACAATGCCCAAGTTAATACGCCGCTTGATAAAAGCACTTTTGAATTTACGCCTCCTGAAGGTGTTGAAATAGACGATCAGAGTAACGGTGAGTAATTTAGGATTTAATTTTGGGCCCGATGTACGCCCACTTGCCGCGCGTATGCGCCCCAAAACGCTTGACGAGTACATTGGTCAGCAACACTTATTAAGTGCTGATAAACCACTGCATCAAGCCATTGTCGCGGGGCGATGCCATAGTTTAATTTTATGGGGCCCGCCGGGTGTAGGTAAAACAACACTTGCGCAAATAATTGCCAACCATGCTGATGCCTCACTTATACAAATGTCGGCGGTAACCGCAGGCGTAAAAGATATACGTGACAGCGTAACGCAAGCGCGCGATAACCTAGAAAGCCGCGGCCAACGCACCCTTATGTTTGTTGACGAGGTTCATCGCTTTAATAAATCCCAACAAGATGCGTTTTTACCGCACATAGAAGACGGCACCTTTATATTTGTAGGTGCAACCACCGAAAACCCATCGTTTGCCCTTAACAACGCTATATTGTCGCGTGCACGTGTGTATGTTTTAAAATCGCTTGCCGATACCGACTTATACACCGTAATAGAGCGCGCACTTAAACAAGACGAGCAGCTAATCCAAAAACATATCACTATTGCCGACAACGCTAAAAAGGCACTGTGCCAAGCAAGTGGCGGCGATGCGCGTAAAGTACTTAATTTACTTGAACAAGCGGTTGATTTAACTACCGAGCAAAACGGTCAATACAACGTAGATGAGCACGTACTTAGCCAAGTGTTACCAACGCATTTAGCCAAATACGATAAAGGCGGCGATGAATTTTACGATTTAATATCAGCCTTTCATAAATCAGTACGTGGTAGCTCTCCCGATGGTGCACTGTATTGGTATTGCCGAATTTTAGCCGGTGGCGGCGACCCTTTGTATGTAGCAAGGCGTTTACTTGCCATTGCAACAGAAGACATTGGTAACGCCGATCCGCGTGCGATGGAAGTGGCCTTAAATGCATGGGATATATTTCAGCGAGTAGGCCCAGGCGAAGGTGAGCGTGCAATTGCACAAGCCACATTGTATTTAGCCAGCGCACCCAAAAGTAATGCAGTGTATATGGCGTTTAATCAAGCCAAAGCAGACGCTCAAAACGAGCCAAGTTACCCCGTACCAGAGCATTTACGTAATGCCCCAACTAATTTAATGAAAGACTTAGGGTATGGCGCTGAGTACCGTTATGCGCATAATGAAGAAGGTGCGTTTGCCGCAGGTGAAAAATATTTACCACCTGAAATGGATGGCAAAGAATATTACCTACCGAGCGAACGCGGACTTGAACAAAAAATCAAACAAAAACTCGATTACCTAAAAGAGCGCGATGCGCAAAGCCCACTTAAACGGTACGAAAATGATTAAACTTTATATGATGATCGCCCTTGGCGGAGCCTCAGGTGCGTGTTTACGGTTTTTTATTAGCGAAAGCATGCTAAAACTCCTCGGTAGGGGATTCCCTTTTGGCACGTTGACGGTTAATATTCTGGGTTCATTGTTAATGGGCATTTTGTACGGTTTGATAGATAAAGAAATTATCACCGCCAGCCCCGTCAAAACTCTTATCGGTATTGGCTTTTTAGGTGCATTAACCACCTTTTCAACATTCTCAATGGACTCGTTGTTGTTATTACAACAAGGTCACTTTATTAAAATGGCCCTCAATATCATCCTAAACGTGATGGTGTGTATTTTTATGGCTTGGCTGGGCCTTCAGCTAGTAATGCAAAAAGGTTAAAAAACTAACATGTTAGATTCTAAATTTTTACGTCAAGACATCGAACAAACTGCAGCACGTTTAGCGGCGCGCGGTTACGAACTCGATGTAGCGACGGTAACGGCACTTGAAGAAAAACGCAAAACATTACAAGTAAAAACGCAAGAACTTCAAAGTCAACGTAATGCAAGCGCAAAAGCAATTGGTCAAGCCAAAGCAAAAGGCGAAGACGCACAGCCACTACTTGATGCAGTGGCTAACTTAGGCAGTGAGCTAGACGCCGCTAAAACAGAGCAAGATGAAGTATTAGCCGCTATTAACGACATTGCTTTAGCAATTCCAAACTTGCCAGACGAGTCAGTACCGGCGGGTAAAGACGAGGACGACAACGTTGAAATTTTAACGTGGGGCACACCTAAAAAGTTTGATTTTGAAGTTAAAGATCACGTTGATGTAGGCCAAGACTTAAATGGCTTAGATTTTGAAATGGGCGTTAAAATTAGTGGCGCACGCTTTACAGTAATGCGCGGTCAAGTAGCGCGTATGCACCGTGCTTTAACGCAATTTATGCTAGATACGCACGCAGACAAAAACGGCTATACAGAAATGTATGTACCGTACTTAGTTAATAGCGCAAGCCTTTATGGCACAAGCCAATTACCTAAATTTGCGGGCGATTTATTCCACACATTAGGCCTTGTAAACGACGATGGCGAACAACAAGCCGGCTTTAGCTTAATTCCTACAGCTGAAGTACCGCTTACAAACAGCGCCCGCGACGAAATTTACGACGAAAGCGATTTACCCATTCGCTTAGTTGCCCACACTCCGTGTTTTAGAAGTGAAGCAGGCAGCTATGGTCGCGATACACGTGGCTTAATTCGTCAGCACCAGTTTGATAAAGTTGAACTTGTACAGCTTGTAAAACCAGAAGACTCAATGGCAACGCTTGAAGAGTTAACAGGTCACGCAGAGCAAATACTACAAGCGTTAGAACTTCCGTACCGTAAAGTAATTTTATGTATGGGCGACATGGGCTTTGGCTCAGCTAAAACATACGATTTAGAAGTATGGTTACCTGCGCAAGATACATACCGCGAAATTTCATCATGTTCAAACATGGCTGACTTTCAGGCGCGTAGAATGCAAGCACGTTTTCGCCGTGAAGGTGTTAAAAAGCCAGAGTTACTACATACACTAAATGGTTCAGGCTTAGCCGTTGGCCGTACACTAGTAGCCATACTAGAAAACTACCAACAAGCCGATGGCACAGTAGTAGTACCAGAAGTATTACGCCCATACATGGGTGGACTTGAAGTGATTGGTAAACAATAAAAATCAAGTTTAAGTTAAGCAAGCTTTAAGCTTGTAAATCTTAAGACGAAAGCCGCTGTTTGTAATAAACAGCGGTTTTTTTGTTTTAGGTTAAAGGCAAAAGCTTAGAGAAAAATTCAAGTTATCTTATTAATAACATCGCTTACACCTATTTTTATGGCTCATTACTTTTTTGTCCGATATTACTGATCTCTACCATTTTGGGGTATTTCTACATCAAGGAAACTTAAATATCGGCTAACTAGTTGTTTACAAGTCCTTATTAGCTGGTTAAATTAGAATCTTTGTAATATTTGGACATTTGTCGGTTTGTAAAGCGACAAATGTCGGATACAAAGTTGTTAGGCTAATCAAGGAGATTAGGTGTTAGATTTTATTTTTGGTATTAGTACTTCAATTGTTGCAACTGGGCTTATATTTTTAACACGAAATTTTTGGGTTTCTTCGTGGCATAAGTTGTATTCAAAAATATACCCTAAAATTGACGGTCGTTTTGCCATTACATTTGGGAATGTAGAAAACCAACTTCCTTGGTTTGAAAATGAACGTTCTGAATTTGAATTAAAGCAATACGGTAAAAATATAAATGGGTTTTATAAAGTTTATAGTGACAATAATTTAAAGTTATCTTTCAAAGTTTTTGGTTTCGTTACAGCCGATAAAATATTAGTTTTAAACTATGAGTCTAAAGACGCTAGTACAAAAGGTGCAGGATCTTTTGTTTTTACTATTACAGGAATAAGCAAAAATATTATAGGTGCGTCTACCTACGTTTGCAGCCAATGTGATGATGTTCATACATTTCCCTGTAAATTAGATAAAGTGGAAAATTAGCCTAACAAGAAGCTAAACCAGACGGCTAAAGCTGTCGTTTTTTTCGCGAAAGAGACGCAACAAAGTACGCCAGCACACCGCTGGTTAGCTTGGCGTTATGTCTCTTTAAACGATTAGGTATTAACATGCAATTTGAAATCAACTTTGACTGGTGGCGACGTAAGACTAAGTGGAACAAGCGCTTATCATCTGTGCTAGGTTTCTTTTTGTTACTCTTTTGTATATTGGCGTTTGGTGTCACAGCATTTATCAATGGCGATGGATACAAGTTAGCCGTAACTGAATTATCGACTAATGCCCAGGTGACAGAGCAATTTGGCGAAAGTCTCGAATATTCTTTCGGTTATTTTGATGGATTTTCCATATATTTGCGTGGTGGGTCGGGTGATGCAGATTTTGTAATTAAAGTGTCAGGAGCTGACAAATCTGGGTTGGGCTATGTTGCTATGACTAAAACAGCCGGTGTTTGGGAGATAGATAATTTGAATATATTAATAGAGGAGCAAGAGCCTTTGGTCTTGGTGGGCGGTAATAGCAATTAACAGTGACACCTATCCTAATTTTTGCACTTTGTGAAACGCCAGATTAGTTTACAATTGGAGTGGCTGTCCAGTTTAATGTTTTGCAATGACAACTGTATTATCTTGTTTATAATATAGAAAAATTGCAAAACACGATGCATTAAGAAGGGGAGGCCCTTTTAACCTAAATAAAAGCCACTCAACCACTCGTAATCACTTCTAAAACGCCAATTTAAACAACACCAAACACTTCTTTATATGCTGCGTAAAAATACAGTAATCGATTGAACCAAAATAGGAACTCAGCTATGGTTTGTTTATCAATAAAAACAAATTTAAAAACGAGTTAATCTACAGGCTCGTTAGCTTTACAGGAGTTGTAATCAACAATGAAGTTCAATCAGAAAGTAGTATTATGTATTTCGTTTCTTTTTTTAACGGCTTGTGCGAGTACCACCAAAAATATCAAAACGGATCAAAGTTTAGATACTAACCAAGGAATAGTTGTAACCAAAATTCATTCTAACTGGGATGGTTATAACAACCCTCTTTTAGCCGATTTAGAGTTCATATTCACCCAAACTGATCGGAAGAAAAAAGATTCAAAGTTTGTGCTTAGTAAAGCCGATGATTTAAAAGTAGTAGCATTGCCCGCCGGTGAATATAAGTGGTTTCGTATTCTTTTTGGTAATTACTATATGGACTTAAATGGCGGATTTACTATCAAGCCCAATGAAGTTACTTATATTGGTGACATATATTCTCAATTAGATCTTGGTATGTTTAGTATGTCAGGAGAATCTCGGATAGTTAATGAATCTGAACAAATTCAAAGCGACTTAAAAGCTCAGTTTCCTAAGCTTTTAGAACAACATAAATTTACGACTGAGTTGTCTACATTACAGCAAAAGTAAAGCCAACAAGATAATTGGACTCCCAACCTCTACACTGAAGTAGAAATTATTTTTCGGAGTTCAATTATAAATAAGTTAAGAGAAAAATTAGGATGACCCCATCCTAATTATTACGAAAAAAGCCAAAAAAACAGCATGAAGAGTGCATTATTATAAATAAAGTAAAAATAATGGGGTTAGGTCTTTCTTTTTGCCATTAGCTTTATTATTGATTATTTCATGCAGATTAATTTGCTATAACCAACATAAGCTTTGCCTCTTTACCGTCTGTTAATACCGCGACGTTACCGTTATCAGTTACAAACACATCTCTTAATCGTCCTGCGGTCTCTGGGAATATGTGAGACTGCGTAAACTCACCATTAGCCAGATTAATTTACAATTGGAGTGGCTGTCTAGTTTAATGCGAGCTTTGATATCACGCGTAAACATTCAACAATCGATTGTACCCAGATAAAAACCCGGCTATGGTTTGTTTATCAAGATAAATAAACCAGCTAATTTACAGGTTCGTTATGTCTCACGGAGGTTTTATCGCTCTATGAATGTTTTTCTAATAATTGCAGGTACATTAAGTGCTGTTGTAGCGACTTTGCATTTGGGTTGTATCTATTTTGGAGGTTCTTGGTATCGGTTCTTCGGTGCAGGAGAGCAAATGGCATTGCTTTCTGAGCAAGGAAGTATTAAACCAACTCTTATTACTAGTGTAATTGTTCTGATTCTATCAACTTGGTCATTGTATGCATTTTCAGCCGCAGGTGTTATTTTTAAACTTCCATCCATCCGACTAGCTCTTGTGGTAATAACTTTTATTTATTTAGCTCGTGGGATTACTGGATTCTTTCTAATAAATAACCCTATGGGGCGTTCGCCTGAGTTTTGGGTTTGGAGTTCTATTATTTGTTTATCTTTTGGTATTGTTCACTTTGTTGGTTTAAAACAACAATGGGCAAGCTTGTGAGTAAAGTGTAATCTAATAAAGAATCAAACAAGGGCTATTACAATTGGCTTTTGGTAAAGCATTATATTTATAGTTAACTACTTCTCACCAATAATTGACGGAACAAGGAATATTAAAATGGATAAAATGTCAGTTCACATAACCTCTAAACCTTTAGAAATTTACCCGCAAAAACAAATTTTAAAGGTGGTAGCTGATGAAGTAACCGAAAAAGCGACTGTGCACAAAGCAGCAGTTCAAAGTGACCAAGTGGATATATCCGAAGAAGGAAAAGAAAAAAGTCTGGAAGATCAAAATCGTGAAGCGTTACGTAAATTATCAGGCAATGAAGATGCAAGTCAGGCATCACAATCAGAAGGTGACCCTATTGATGAACAGATTGCTGAAATACAAGAAAAGATAGAAAAACTACTACAGGAAACTGCATTATTACGCAGTAAAGATGATGAAGAGTCGCAGGCTAAAGTGAAGGTGCTAGAAGCAGAAATTACCGGACTTAACACTCAACTTATTGAATTATTGAGACAGCAATTAGAATCGGGTAAATAACAAGCACAGTAAGTATATGCAAAGGCAATTGGAGACAAGAACGTTGTTAATAACATAATAAAGACGCTCACCTTAATCTTAAAAATAAAGGGGTTAAATCCTGATCTTACTGATCAAATTACTTAATTAACCAAAGTGGCTTATTTAAAGCAGCTATCATTCTCTAAAAGTGAAGCGCCTTTTAATCCCCTTAGTAAACTAATTCGCTTTAAACAACATCAGCTCTGCATCTTTCCCATCGGTTAATATTGCTACATTACCTTCAGTTGTTACAAACACATCTCTTAACCTGCCTACGGCCTTAGGAAGTACGTGAGACTGTGTAAATTCACCATTGGCCAGATTAACGCTGTAGAGCTTTTTATCAACGAGCGTGGTAATGAGCACATGTTGTTGTAATGAAGGAAAAGCTGCATGTTTAGAGCCGTAATACGCCATGCCTGATGGCGCTATTGATGGCGTCCAATTAACACTTGGTTTTTGCATGCCTTTATATTCGGTAAATGGTGAAATACGCGCTTGCGAGTAATCTTTGCCATAGGTGATTACCGGCCAGCCGTAATTAGTCCCAGCGGTTAAGTAGTTTAGCTCGTCACCGCCTGCAGGGCCGTGCTCGTGGCTAACAATTTGCTGCGTATCGTAATCATAAACTAAGCCTTGAGGGTTACGATGACCAAGTGAGTAAACAGCATGTGCATTTAGGTTTTTGTGATTAATAAATGGGTTATCTGTTGGTATGGTGCCATCTAGGTTTATACGTAATATTTTACCAAGTTGGCTGGTGATAACTTGTGCTTGCTCTCTAAAGTCAAAACCATCGCCCGTTGAAACTAATAACGTATTGTCGGGTAGGATAAGGGCGCGACCAGCGTAATGTTGTGGTGTGTTTTTATCAGTCGCTACTTTATAAATAACGTTAGGCTTTGAAAAGTCAGTGCCATTAAACGTGGCTTTGGCAACAACAAGCCTGTTTTCGCTTGCATCACCTTGGGCATAGGTAAAAATAACTTCTTTGGAGTCGTTATAATCTGGTGATAATACAATGTCGAGTAAACCACCTTGGCCTGCAACGTATAAACCTGTTAGGTTTAATTTTACTCTTGATTGCACGTTATTTTTAACTATAACTACATGACCATCACGCTCTGTTATTAACCATGTGCCGTTTGGTAGTTCAACCATGCTCCACGGAGACTGTAATTGCGTAGCCAGTGTTTGTGTACTGTATTGCTCCTTTGGTAGCGCAACATCTGCATTAACAGAAAACGAAAAAAGCGAAAGCAAAGTAAAAAAAGAGATACATTGTTTACGGGGCAAGCCTTTGCTAGCATGGCTTGCATAAGAGAAAAGCATTATTTTAAGTTGAGATAACCATGTCGTTTTTAACACGTATATTGCCTTCATTTTTAGTTTCTTGGTTACTTACATTCACACTTGCTAGCTTGTTTCATAGCCAATACGTTGTCAATCAATTAGTTAATGTAGGTGTAGTGGTGGGCTTTAGTGATCGTGCTAGTTTAACGCTTGATGATTGGTTAGGCCTATTACCTACCTACGGCGCTATTATTGCCGTAGCACTTGCCATCGCTTTTTTTGTTACCGCAAAGCTTAATAAAAAGGTTCAAAAATACAGTACTCAACTATTTGTTATCGCTGGCATTGTGACATTTGCTATTGTGTTAATTGCCATTGAATCAATTATGAATATTCATATTATAGCGGGCGCAAGAGGCTGGGGTTTTTATGCTCAACTGCTTGCAGGCGCGGTAGGTGGTTTTGCGTTTTCGCAATTAGTTAAGGCA
>NZ_PJBR01000046.1:0-23635 GCF_002863625.1 Pseudoalteromonas sp. MelDa3
TCATTTGCTTTTAAGACATGGCCCTCTAAATCAAATTCAATTACCGCCATAGAGCGATATATCGCTTTAATAGTATCGCTTTGCTCGCGAGAAGCCGTAATTGTTTTTGTAAGTACACTTCCGAATATAGAAAAATAGAGCAACTGATCTTGCTCCCCTTTTACTGGATGTACTATTAAACGTAACCATTCAGCTTTACCATCGCTGCGCATAACTTGCAATGCACCGCCCCAATGCCCTTCTTTTTTAATAGCTTGCTGTAGGCTTTTAAATTCTGAAGATTGACGAGACGAATCTGTAATAAAATCGTCAAAAGAATTATTAGTTAGATCATCTTCACTGTAGCCTAGGTTTTCTAAAAACTTATCATTGGCGTGCGAAATTCGGCCATCATAAAGAATGTTTAGTACTAACATCTCTCGGTAAAGCCCTTCCCATACTTGTTGTAATGGGTAAAGTTCAGCTTTTAGAGAAGCTATTTCGTTTTGTTTATTTTTAGAAAAAAACATTAATATCCCTACTAATACATTCGATATGAAATGAAATTAATTTTATTATAGAAGATATCATTTATAACGCGATAAATAATAAGAGCTTTAATTACTAGATTCAGAAAGTTTTAAAATAGCCAATACATAAACACTGGTATCTACAAATATGTGGATACATCAATAAAATAACTTCTATGTCCCAGCAGAACCTTTAATTCTCAAACTTTAATCTTTCATACAATCCAGACGCTCTCGATACGCTTTTATTCATTGCTAATTGCAGTACTTTTTCGTCAGCCACCAGCTCAAACTTATTTTTAGCGCGGGTTATTCCCGTATACACTAATTGCCTGTTAATACCCATGCGCGCTTGTTTTAGCGGTGGCAGTACCATGGCTGTGTAGCTAAACTCTGAACCTTGTGATTTATGAATAGTCATTACATAGACTTTATCGTGCGCAGGGAGTCGTGCTGGCGAAAATGCTCGTTGATTACCTTGCTCATCAATAAATATGGCTTTGAGCTGATTACTTTCATCGGGCATTAAAATACCAATATCACCGTTAAATAACTTAAGTTGATAATCGTTTTGGCTCACCATAATAGGCATACCCGTATAGTGGTGAGTATTAGGACTTACGGTAATTAAACCTTGCTGTTGCAACACACGCTCTATTCGTTGATTTAAGCTATGAACGCCGTAATCGCCCTCTCGCACTGCAGCTAAAAGCTGATAACTTGCAAAAGCAGCATGCACCTTTGCAACACCTGCCCCTTGGGCTATTAAGTTAAGATACTTTGCATAATGACTTGCTGCACTTTTAACGAGCTTTTCAATCGGTTTTGCTACAAAGTCGTAATCTAAAATTACATCGTTAAAACGCCCTTCAGTACTTTCTTGCTCTACGTAATTTAAAATACCGGTGTTATTGGTGTTTACCGCAAGTGCGAGTTGACCAATACCGCTTTGTGCGTCAAATCGATAACTGTGCTGTAAAAAGGCAATGCAATCTGCAAGTTTAAATTCACTCACGCTTTGCGATACGAGTTTAGGTTTATTATTAAAACATAAACTATTTAGCTCATCACAACGTGCTTGCGAGTAGCGTGGCGTTTGCCCAAGTGTTAAACCTTGGCATAAATCGCTCATTACACTGCCGGTATCTACCGAGGCAAGCTGATCTTTGTCACCTAGGAGTATTAATCGCGCGTGCGCAGGAAGTGCTTCTATTAATTTAGCCATCAGCGATAAATCGACCATACTGGCTTCATCAATAATTAGCACATCTAAATGCAGCGGATTGCTTTTGTTATGCCTAAATTTATTAGTAAACGGTTTTACGCCCAATAAGCGATGAATAGTTTGAGCGTTTTGTGGTATCAGCGTTTTAATATTATCAGGAATAATTGTTAGTTTATTTTTAGCACCTAAGACTGACTCACTCAAGCGTGCAGCGGCTTTACCTGTAGGGGCCACAAGTTTAATGCTAAGCGGCGCGGTTTTATAAAGTGACTGTAAAATAGCCAACAACTTAGTCACTGTAGTGGTTTTACCTGTGCCAGGCCCACCCGTGATCACACTAAAGCCTTTGGTGGCGGCAATCGCACACGCCACTTTTTGCCAATCAGTTTCAATTGTTGAATCAGCAGGAAAATAGGTATTTAAAAGTTCAGCCAATACTTCATTATTAATATTGAGCTTTCGCTCGCTCATGCTTAGTAATCTATCTGCGAGTGTTTGCTCATAACCTGCAAGGCGCGCAAAATAAAGTCTCTCGTTAAACAGCTGCAGTGGTTTACTTGCGCCTACGCTTTCATGGTTTTGTAAGTAACTGAGCGCTGTTTGTACATTAAAGTCATCACTAAACGGGCTTAGCGTACTGGGTACATTACCATCGAGTTTATTAAAGTCACTTTTGCGCAAGTTAAAAGGATTGCTCCAATCAACTTCATTTAAGGTTAGGCAGCTATGCTGGCTTTGCTGCGATAAGCACAGCAATAAAATAATATAAAACAGTTCATTGTGAGTTTGCTCAATGTCATTAGCACACAGTAATTCAGCGAGCTTCACATCAACTACACGCAGTCGATTTTGCGCTAATAAATACTCAAGTAACGGGACTTCGGTAATCGTATTATTTAACACAATGTCCTCTAATGGGGCATCTTGTGCTACATTTTTTGAAGTAAGAGGCTCTGCAGCTTCATTATTAAGTGTCTCGTCAATATCGTCAAACAATCCAGGTTGCTCATTTAAATCGCTCATAGCATAGCTCCTTGGCTAAATAAGCCATCTAAAATAGTTACTTGCTCTACAGTTAGCTTTTTAAAGTACACGCCTTGCCCTGCCGGCATTCCACGTAAAAACGTGTAATACACGCCGCCTAAATGGGTTTCTATTGAGTAATCAGCTATACGTTGTTTTAATAAACGATGCAGTGCTACGGTGTAAATTAAATACTGTAAATGATACTGATGACTGCTCATCGCTTGCTCAAGCATATCGCCTTCGTAATCAGCTGGCGTACTGCCTAAATAATTAGACTTATAATCTAAAATATAATACTTGCCTTGGTAGCAAAATATTAAATCGACAAAGCCTTTTAACAAGCCCTTTACGTGCGAAAATTCAAGCTTACTTTGCGTAAAGCCAAAATGTTTAACCAGCATTTCGTTGAGCTTTGGTGCACTTAAGCTCTCAAGTGGTAAATTAAACTCCATTTCGACTAGGCAGTCATTGGGTGTAAGCACACCTAATGAAAGAAGGCTGTTTTCTAGAGAGCTTTTATCTAGGGGGCACGCAATAACATCAAGCACCCACTTTTCAGCCACTTCTCGCCATTGCTCACCTATGTGATACTTTTCAAGGCTGCGCTTAACTACCTCAGATAAGTTTTGCTCGGTATTAGTTGGGTGAACTATTGGGCTAATAAAATCTATTTGTTCAAATATTTCGTGCAAACAGCTACCCGGCTTTGGCCCTTTAGGAAAACTATAAGGTGATGGCAGTTCGTCCTCTTGCACTGCAAACTCGTCTTTTTCGTGATCTTCATCACTTCGCCCTGGGGCTAATTGGTCGCTATGCTTTTTAAAGCTTAACGCACTAAAGCTGGTTGCTCGCCAGTTACGCTCAATATTTGCCGTTACTTTATTAACACTTAACGTTTGCTGCGCAATTTTGCTATTACTAAAACAAAGCGTGCCCTGCTCTAATAATGTTTGTGAGGTAAATTGCTGATAGCTCATCGCGCTATTAGCGTCGCAAAACTCACTTAAATGCGTGCGCCATGTTTGGCTACTGGCAAGTTCAAGCCCTGCAAATAAAACATGCCCCAGTGCACTACTTTGCATAGCCAAGCGGCTACTTTGTCCTTGCCCAATGTTATAAACACCAAGCGCACAAAAATGTACGGCGCGAGTAAGTGCTACATAAAGCAGGCGTAAATCTTCAGCTAGGCGTTCTTGTTCTGCTTTTTGAAGGGCATCTTCGTCTTTACTTAAATCGTAAACTAGCTTGCCATTATTATGATAAAGCGCTTCTTTTGTTTCGCGATAGCCACTGGCAAACGGCATAAATACCAGTGGGTATTCAAGCCCTTTTGAGGCATGCATAGTGACAATTTTAACTAAATTGGCGTCACTTTCTAGGCGCACTTGTACTGTTTCGCCATCTTGTTGGCTTACCTTTTGTGCAAACCATCGCAGCAAACGCAGCGTGCCTTCAAGCTCTATTTGTTTTTGCTGAAGTATTTCGCCCAAGTGCCTAAAGTCCGTCAGCCAACGCTCAACGTTATATCCCAACCCTTGCCATTTAGCGCTAAGCTGGTTATGGCTCATTAAGCGCTCAAGCATGGCCATAGCGCCTTGCTTGTTCCAAATGTGGCTAAGTTGTGCAAAAAAGTTTAAATGCTCTTGCCATTTATTTTCATCATCGGCTAGTGCATGTATTTCGTTATAACTTAAACAAAATAATGGACCAGCTAAAACACCGCGCAGCAATGACTCGTCATATTGACCATGCAGCGCCGTTAAAAAGTTAAGTAGGTGATGGCTAAGCTCTTGACTAAAAACACTTTCGCGCGATAAATACACGCTGGCTATTTTGGCTTCGCTAAGCGCTTTTTTCATTATTTGTGCTTCAACACGGTCGCGCACTAATATACAAATATCGGCAGCGCTTACAGGGTTACTGCCAATGCACGCGTCCCCCTGTTTAGCTTTTTCAAGCAGGGTCACTATTTTATTAGCAAAGTGAGTGGCTAAATGCGCTTGCCCTACACCTTTGTTAGTTGGTTTGTTCTTTTCATCGGCGGCTTCATCTACAAATACATTAAATTCGAATGCGGTAGCGGGTTTGCCATCAATTAAAAAAGAGTCATCCGCTTTTTTGCCTTTAGCAGCTACTGCGTTAAAGGGTATAGCGTCGTTATAAATAAAGCTGTTAGCGTGTTTGCCAAATAAACTATTAACGCTATTTACTATATCGGTGCTTGAGCGAAAGTTAGTACCCAGCGTAAATTGCTGATCAATCTGCACTGCCTCTTTTGCGCCAATATACGTAAAAATATCCGCGCCCCTAAAGCCATAAATAGCCTGTTTGGGGTCGCCTATCATGGCAAGCGTGGTATTTTGTTGCCCATAAATTTTACTAAAAATACCGTACTGAATCGGATCGGTATCTTGGAATTCATCAATCATGGCAACCGGAAACAACTGCGCAATTTTTTGCGCCAGTACGTCGCCTTGCTCGTTATTAAGCGCACTGTGTAAATTGGTCAGTAAGTCATCTGGGGTGATCACGCTTTGCTCTTGCTTGCGCTTAACTATTGCAGCTTTTACCCAGCGTGCTGCATGTTGTATAACTGCTATTTTAAGCCCTTGGTTTATGGTGTTATTAAGGGCGGCAAGCTCGTCAAATTGACTCAGTAATGGATGCACAAATAATGGCTGATTCTTTTTATAATTGCCTGCATCGCTTAGGTTTTCTGTACTCCACACTTCAAACGAATACTTGCTAGTGCCAAATTCAAAAAACAAATCGCCGCCTAAACAAAATGTCTCAAGCGCACTAAGGCTGCCTTTTCGTGCTGGCGTTTTAGACCCGCTTAAACCCGAGCCTTTAATAGCACCTATAAACTCTTGCTCTAATACCGCTTTTTTAAATGCGGGTACACAGGTTATGTACTCGTCGCGGGCTTTCCACACATCGTCTAATTTTATTTGTGGTGTAATGTGCGCATTGGCTTTATTTAAAATGCTCGCCACTTGAGCGAATAAAGCCTCTGGTGCGGCAAATACATCTAAAATAGCATCGGTGCGCTCTTTGTTAAGTGGGTATACAAACGCACGCCAAAAATCTTTAATAGTTTCGAGCAGTATGTCGCGCTCATCTAAAATAAATTCGAGATTAAATGCCACACCCGACTCAAACGCATGTTGTTTTAGCATCCGCTGACAAAAGCCATGAATGGTAAAAATAGCGGCTTCGTCCATTGATTTAGCAGCTGCATCGAGCAAATCAAACGCGCGGTGTTTATCATCAATTTTGGCAATTACGCCTTCAATGAGTTCGTCATTTGGGTCTTGCCCAAGCAGTGCGTCGCGTGCAGCAATGATTCGGCTGCGTACGCGGTCTTTAATTTCTTGGGTGGCGGCGTCGGTAAAGGTTACAACCAAAATTTGCTCAACACTGAGCTGCGTATTTAACTCACCTTCTATTTGCATACCTAGTAAGTAACGTAAATACAGCCCCGTAATTGTATAGGTTTTGCCGGTACCCGCACTGGCTTCTATTAAACTTTGACCAATGAGCGGCATAGTAAGAGGATTAAGCGCTTGCATGGTCACTCTCCTTTGCGTGTTCAAATAAAGGCGTGAGCAATTTATCACTCCATTTTATAAATTCTTCTTGGCAGTCATTTAGCGATTGCACCGTTAAGCGAATATACGGGTTTTCGCCCTCGCCTCGCCCTATGTATTGCGGGCTAAATTTGCTCATTGCTTTTGTTATATCGCCGCCGCTTTTAACGTATTCATAACCACTTACCGGAAAAAACGGCACAGGCTCTGCGCGCAGCGCTTTGTATAACTCAAACCAATCGGCTAATAGTGCATCCGCATCGGCTTTGTTTATGGGCGCAAAGGTAATTTGCTTATCAAGCCCAAGTAACAATGTTTCTACTTGTTGATCCATACTTTGCGCTGCAAGGTGATAAATAAAGCCTTTAATTAAATCTTTCGCTTTAATACTGGCGCTGCGATAAAACACTTGTTTTTGCAAATAAACATGATTTAGCCAGCCCTCTATTTTGGTGCCTTCAATGGTAAGCAAAACTTCTATCGGCTCACTTTTCCCGCCTTTAATGTGCTCTTTTACTTGCCCTGCAAGCGCATCAACTCGGTGCTCCATACTCTCAAATATGAGGCTGCCTACATTGGCTTGAGGTAACTCACCTCGCTGCAGTATTTGCTCTGTACTCAGCGGTTGCTCGTTTATATTGGCTTTAAGTATTTCATCAAGGTAAAAATAACGGCGCAGTGCATCTAGGCTAAATGGTTCTTCGTCTTTTGCTACTTCGTTAAATTGTGGCAGGCGTAAACCTAATGTTTGCTGATAAAAGCTCTCTTGTGCGCTGCACACACTTCTAATAAACACATCGAGATCTTGCTGCTCTGGCACAGTCACATCAAGTGCAATAACTGGCTCTGGTTTAATTGACTCACTTGGCAGCCAAATTGGGTTGTAACTGTGGTTACTCAGCACAGTATTAGCTTGCTCATCGGCTAAATAGTAATGGCTATTAAAGGGCTGTAAATGCTGCTGATTGATTAGACATGCGGGCAGCGTTTTTTCACTCTTTTCGTTTAATACAAAACTACGGCCAATATATTCTAACAGCTCACTTACAAGCGTTGATGGCATGCGCGGTTGGTTATCAAAACACGAGCGACCAATGTAACTCATGTATAAGTTGTCGCGGGCACTCAGTAGCGCTTCTAAAAATAAGTAGCGATCATCTAATTTACGTGATCGGTCACCTTTTTGCTTTTTAGAATAGGGCACTAAGTCAAAACCAATGGGTTGTACGTTACGCGGGTAGTCAGCATCGTTTAAGCCCAGCATGCATACCACTTTAAATGGTACGGCGCGCATGGGCATAAGCGTACAAAAGTTTACTTGCCCGACCAAAAATCGCTGCCCTACGCCTTTTTCTTGAATGCCTTGTTTAATTAAATAACTAACAATACGCTGCGAAACCGCTTTACTGTAATCGCCGTTGTCGTGGTGTTTTTGTATTTCTTCGAGCACGTTTTGAAGTACTAATAAATCCCAACTGTCATCGCTTTCACTTTCGTATATGGCGTTTAACAGCTCGCTTAAAATATGCGCTTTATTGGTGAGCGTATCATCGGGCGTTAGCTGCTCTTTAAAGCTTTGCAGTACATCAATAAAGTGCACGAGCTTATTGAGTGTATCGAGCGCCATGCCTTCTACTTCGTCAGCGCTGTAAATACCGTTAAACGGGCATTGTTCGTCGCGCATAGCAATACCAAGCAGTAAACGGTTAAGCCCATGTTGCCAGGTATTTAAATCGATAGCGGGTAAATCAAAGCTGCTTTTATGCGCTGCGTTTATACCCCATTTAACCCCAACACGTTCAAGCCAGTATTGAATTTGCTCGTATTCGTGCGCTTCAAGCCCAAATTTTTCGGCTATTTGCGTAACTTGTAATAAATCGAGAATATCCGACACACCAAAGCGCGAAAACGGTAAGTTAGCTAAACTCGCAAATGAGCTAAGGACAGGCTTTTCTTGCTCTATGGCTAAATCGGCCAATGCGTAAGGAATAAAGCGGCTGCCTTGTGCCCCGCCAAATACGGCTTCAATGTAAGGGCTGTAAGTGCCTACATCGGGCATCATGACAATTATGTCTTTGGGGGTAAGCGCTGGGTTTTGATTAAATAAGTTAAGTAAGTAGTCGTGCAAGCGCTCAACTTCCCTTAGCGGTGTATGGCAATCGCTGAGCGTAATACTGGTGTCGGTTGCGCTGATTGGTAACTTACCTTCGTCGTTTATAAACCACTCTTTGTTATCTGTCAGCGATTCGCCTTTAAACGCAAGCTGATAAATCTCGCTTTGTACTTGCCCTAGTAAGGTGTCGTCAAACACATCAATAAAACCATCAATCCAACGGGCATCTAACTGTACAAGTTGTTCAAAATAGTCGCGACCTAATTTACCCCACGACGATAACAACGGATTACCAATAAAGTAGTATTCTTCATCTGGATTGGTTTGTTTTTTTTGTTGTGCTTCCACCAGCGGCATTTTGGCGTATTTAGCGCTTATTTTAGCTGCTGTTTTTTCATCTATAATATCGCCCCAGTAATGCTCACTTGGGTTAAAAAAGAATAATATAACCTCGGTTTTTTTACTCAGCGCTTCAAATACGTCTAGCTGGGAACTGGCAATCGCCGATATACCAAATAAGCTAATGCGTTGTGGCAGTAAGCTATTATCCATGGTTTCAAGTGCTGCAAGTAACTGCCCTTGCATATTAGCGCGATGAAATTGGCTTTGCCCAAGCTCTTGGCTTAGTTTTACAATGCGTCGCCATAAGTCAGGTTGCCATGGGGCAATGGCTACATCTACGTCATCAAGGTCATCTTTGCCGCTATCCCATGTGGCTATCCAGTGCGGTCGGTACATTAAATATTGGTCGTACACATCGGCTATTTTTTCGCACAGCGCAAAGGTTTTTTGCCCGTCGATATCGCCCTCTAAATAAGTTTTTAGCGGCAAATATAATGGCTCGTCAATACAGGTTGGTAAAATTGCGAACAGCTTCCAAGCAAGGTTGGGCTTATTAAATGCCGACTCTTTAGGGACATTTGGCAGTAATTGCTGATACAACTGCCAAATAAAGCTCGACGGCAGCGGAAAATCTACCTGCGCCGCAACCCCTAAGTTTTCGCTCAAACCTATTTTTAACCACTGCGACATACCCGGCGATTGCACTAGCACTACTTCTTTGTCGAACGGGCTTTGCAATGGGTTTACTTTTAACAGCTGGTGGAACTGCGCTTGCAGGGCTTCCATCCGGTTTGATTGAATAATATTTAGCATATAACACTGACCTTGCTTGAGATAAAACCAGTGTAAGATATTTTCAATATTAGGGGTAGCGCAAACGGGTAATTGGCTTTAATAAATCAGAGAGTTAAGAACTAACTTACAGATTTTATACGCACAGCATCTATTTTATATACTGTGCGTAGTAGTGAGTTTATTTATAAGGGCTAATACTTGATAAACTAAAGTCACTTTGCATTATTACTTCGCCATCAATGCCTTTTAATTTAAGTGAAATAGTGGGGTCAATTTGCTGCCAGTCTATGCTTAAATCACCATAATTTACGTTATGAGTAAAATTCCCTACTCGGTGTTTGTTAGGGCTTACATCTTTCCACTTTTCAGTTAAGCCAGAGCTGGTCATCTCAATTAATGGGTAATCAAGGTTTTGCTGATACTTTGATACTTCACCCCAGTGCGTATCGCCGCTGATGATCACTACCCCATTTACTTTATGCTTTTTAATCAATGCAAATAAACGGTTTCTATCTTCAGGAAAGTTTGCCCATGACTCCCAACCTGTAAAATCGGGTAAAAGCTGTAAGCTTGAGGCAATCAATTTTATTGCAGCAGGCTTTTTAAGCTCTTGTTCAAGCCATTGCCACTGGGCTTCACCTAGCATTGATGCGCCCTTTACTTCACTGGGACTATACGGGCCTTGGTTATTTAACTTACGCTTAGTGTAGTATTCAAGCTCACCTACATGGTTTAGCGCATCACGGTTCCAACGTAAATCAGGCATTATTACTTGTATGGTTTGCTCATTTTCACCATACATGTACGAGGTATAAATTCCATCAGGACGAGTGCGACGCGCTGAGTTTACAGGTTCATCCCAAAAATTAAGCATAATTTGGCGTGATTGCTCTTTATGCGGATACTCTTTACCTGCATCGTTTTGGCCATAATCGTGGTCATCCCACATGGCAATGATAGGCGTTTGCGCTTTTAACGTTTTAAAACCAGGCTTTGCCTCTAAACGTTGGTACTTATCGGCAAGTACATCCATATCGTTGGTATCGCCGTAAATATTGTCACCCAAAAATATAAACAAATCCCCCTGCTCTTTGTTAATTGCATTAAATATGGGTATGTTTTTATCTTGATGCCCACACGAACCAAATAGGATTTTAGATGGCGCGGCATTAACACTCGCGCTAATAACCAAACTCAACACCAAGGCAGATAGGGTTAATGGTTTTAATAGATTCTTCATTTTAAAATCTCGCTAATAGCAGGCGCCATATTTGAATTTATTTCATTTGGGTTCTGCCCAAGAGCCTTTAAAACGGTCGCCGCTATTTGCGCTTGTTTAAGCTCATTTTTAGTTTTAATTAAGCCACTACCTTTTATTGCGGGGCCAATGGCTGCAAGCCAAATATGTTCAGAGCCGACAATTCCTTCTGGGTCGGTATTTTCACCTAACTCTAGCTCAGCAAGTGCACGTTTAGAGCTGTGATGTTGCCAATCATTGGCATTATTGCCACGGCCGTGATCAGTAGTAATAATTAGTGTGGTGTTATTTTTATAACCCGCTGTAGTTTGAATAGTTGCCCATAAGTCTTTTATAAAAGCGTCACTTTGCCTTGCCGATTTAAGGTATTGATCGTAATGACCATCATGCGCAAAGTCATCGGTTTCGCCTAAACTTATCACTAACAACTTAGGCTTTTTAGCCAACATATACGCTTTAGCAAAGCGATATGTAAAACTGTCTAGTCGTACGTTATACCAAGGACTGGGGATTTCACTTTGTAGCGTATTTAACAGCGGCGCATCGGTGAATAAATTCTCTTCAATTGACATAAAACCTGCATTTACATACACGTTACTGCGCTTAGTATTTACAATGTATGGGAATACATCCCAACTACCAAATAAGGCAGTGCTATCTTTAAACTCAGGTAACTTATCTAAACGCTCTAAAATAGTTTTATTTGGGTTGAGCACTTTGTTGTTACTATTTATACTTTCGTCAACTTCACCGGTGAGTATTTCGTTGTAACCAGGGTATGAAAAATACCACGGGTTACTTACCGACATATTAGAGCCGTTAGCTCTATCGCCAATTATAATCCCTTTTTTAGCCACTACTTGCGTTAAAAAAGGCATAAGTAATTGCTGGCGCTCATTTGTTGTTTTTGCCCAAAATTGTCTCTTTAATTGCTCAGGCTTTTTAACAAAATCAGTATTATTAATTAAGCTATTATCAGCCCCATTAAATACTTCTTGCCAGCGTACTCCATCAAGCGTTACCAGCACTACATTTTGCGCTGCTGTTGCAAAGCTGCTCGCTAATACACTTAAGCTAAATAGTGTTACTTTTATAATTGTTTTCATCGCGTTTGCGCCCTTTCATATAATAAAGCCCATCAATGATGGGCTATATTTTAATTCAATTACTAAAACCTAATTAAAAGTCAGCGGTCAATGTAACTGCCGCAGTGCGAGGCGCACCAATGTAATAAGTAGCGCCGTTACCGGTACCACCTGCTAAGTAGCTTTTGTCAGTAACGTTATAAACAACAAACGATACGTCAATGGCTTTAAACGGGCCGGCATCTACGTCAGTTGAATAACCTGCATTAAAATCAAGTACGGTGTAGCCGTCTACTTTATTGCGGGCGCGGGTGTCTTCGTCTTGCCATGCACCTAAACGCTCGCCGGTGTATTTAGCCGATAAACCAACACGAAAGCCATCGCTAAAGTAATCGGTAGATACCACAAATAAATCCTCTGATGAATCTATTATGCTGTCGCCTTTTCTAAAGCTTGGTGCTACCTCATTACCACTTTCATCTCTTAATATTACGCCTTGTGAATCGTATGCATTTGGATCATCGGATGAATACTCAGAACTGCTATTAGTATACGACGAGTACACGCTCCAGCTTGGTGTTAACATATAGCTTGCTGCAAGCTCGAGCCCATTTGAGTCAATACCCCCTACATTTACGTACGAGCCATTTGTGCCAATCGTGTAATCAATGCCGTCTGTGCCACTACCAGGCGCAATAAAGGTAATGCGGTTATCAAATTTAACACTGTAAGCCGTTGCTGTAAGGGTTAACCTGTCGGCTTGGTAACGTACACCAAAGTCGATATTGTCGGCAGTTTCTGGCTCTATGTTTGTAAGTGTTGAGCTATCTCGCTCAAGTACACCGTCTTTTATTGCTGAAAAATTCTCGCTGTAACTGGCAAATAATTCTGTGCTGTTATTTAGCTGATACAATACACCCCCGCTAAATAACACGTCTGAGTCGCTATCTACTTTATCTGATCTTTCGTTAGCAAAGTGGTCGTACTTTTGTAATTCAACTAAATATTGTTTTGCACCAATATTTAATGTTAAGTCACCAAAATTAATCGAGTCTTGTAGGTACCATTTGAATGTATCGGTATCAAAAGTGTTTTTGTATTGTGTCCAGTAAGGCGTGCTATCAAAGTGATGATAGATACGCGCGTCAATTACTTTGTGCCAATCACGCGATTCTTCACGCTCGCTTTGCTCATACCAAAAGCCCGCTTCTATATCGTGATCACCAAATGTCGCTTGGTAATTTGCCGTTACACCTAAACGATCTTTGTTGTAATGCGTATGGCGGTAAGACATGACAGGTGTTGCTGTTGCATCGTAACACGCAGGGTTTAAACCAGGACCCGACTCCCATGGCCAGCTCAAACTTTGCGTACAATCGGCATTTGGTGCAAGCGGGTTGCCTTCACTATCAGCAAAACCATAAGAGCCTGCATTAGTGCCACCTTGCGTTGTTGGGTCGCCATTTTCATCAACGGGCGTTGTTAAGTAAGGTGGGATCCAATCGCCGCGACCTGAATTTTTATGATAATAAGGGCTAACAGTTAATAATGAGCTTGGCGAAATCGCATACTCAAACTTTAAATAACCTAAGGTGTTTTCACGAAGTGTGCCCCAACCTTCTGCAAACATTTGGTCAAAGTGCGGAACTCCCGTCCAATTCCATGTTAACTGATCCCACTCTGGTGTTTGTTCAAACTGCTCAAGGCTTACGCTGTTATAGTTAGTCTCGCTTACATCATCGTAAGATAAACGACCAGTAAGTGTTAAATCGTCAAAATTAGATACAAACTTAACCTCAGCATGTTGATTGTCTTTACCGCCATTACTGCCAGAACCAATCCAGCGGCTTGTATCTGTTTGCGAGTAACTTACGTAAGCTTGTGTGTTATTAAAAACAGTGCCTGTTTCGTGTTTAATGTAATAACGCGTGGCATCGTGGCTGCCTGAGGTATAAGCAAAGGTAGTGCCTTTTTCAAGGCTTGGGTCTTTACTTACAAAGTTAAATGTCCCGCCTAGTGCTTCAAGTGAAGCCGACTTAATATCAGACGTACCTTGACCAACTTCAACCGTTGCAAGGTTTTCGCTATCTAGGTAACGGTTAGCTTTAGCACCACCACCATAATTAGAGCCACCATTTGGAATGCCATCAACGGTCATACCTAATTGTTGTTGGTTTCCATCAATACTAAAACCACGCATGGTGATTGTAGTAGACCAATCGTCGCCACCAAACGCATCACCTTCGTTTATGCTAATCCCTGGTAAGTTATCAATAACCGATAATATGCTCGATACCGAACTTTGTTGCTCAAGCATTGCAGGCTCAATAACATTGTTAGCGTAGCTCGTTGGTTTAGCAACCACGGTAACTTCTTCTATGGTGTTGTCGTTAGCATAACTAGATGTTGATACAGCCATGGCAATTGCCATGCTCAAAAGCGATTTGTTTTTTAAAGCGTACATTGTTGTCCCGTTTAGTTTTAATTATGAAATATGAAAACGAGCACAGTATGAATTTTAAATATGACAACGAGGATGAACTTTATTTACATAAAGATTAAACAAATATGGAATATTTATGGCGGGAATATGTACAAAAAAAGACACCCAAAGGTTTAGCTTCGGGTGTCTTAATTATTTTCTAGAACTTATTACAAATAGTAATTTATTTCAATTCAGCTAGCATTTCATCGCTGTATGGTACTAACTCTTCACCGTTTGCAATTTTGCTAATATAATCTGGGTTTGCAATAAGTGGGCGACCAATAGCGATTAAGTCAAACTTAGCATCGTTAATAGCCTCTTTTGCTGACTCAAAACTATAACTACCCACACCTACTAATGTACCTTTGTAGCCTGCACGTAAAAATTCAGAGATGCTTTTGCCCTCAAGCGAGTCAAAGCGCATGCTGTCGTCAAAAATACCGCCGTGTAAGTACGCTAAATCTCTCTTCTCAAGCTCTGGTAATAAGTAATCAAATACCGCTTTATCGCGGCTATCTTCGCTCATATTAAAGTAAGCACCCGGTGTTAATCTAAGTGCAGTACGATCACTGCCTACAGCAGCAATAACCGCATCGGTTACTTCTAGTGCAAAACGCGACATGTTTTCAGGCGTTTGACCATATTCGTCGCTGCGTGTATTTGCAGCGTAATGTAAAAATTGGTCAACTAAATAACCGTTAGCACCGTGAATCTCTACCCCATCAAAGCCTGCTTCAATTGCGTTTTCAGCAGCTTTTGCGAAATCAGCAACTAGACTTTTAATATCATCAGTAGTGGCTGCTTTTGGTGTGATGTATGTAAGCTCACGCATACGAGGGACAGAGCCTTCAACGCCAATTGCTGATGGAGCAAGTACATCGCCATCAAAAAAGTGAGGGTGTGCAACACGGCCAACATGCCATAGCTGTGCAAACATTTTGCCGCCATTAGCGTGCACAGCGTCAGTTACTTTTTTCCAACCTTGAATTTGCTCGCTGGTAAATAAACCCGGAGTATTTGGGTAACCTTGTCCATCTGGGCGAATAATAGTTGCTTCACTAATAATTAAACCGGTTTCGGCGCGGCGAGCATAATATTCAACCATATCTTGTGTTGGCACTAAGTTATCGTCAGCCATACAACGCGTTAATGGCGCCATAAGTACGCGGTTTTTAAGCTCAATCGTGTTATTTAATTTAAACGGAGCAAGTAGATCAGTTGTCATTTTTCAATCCTTCATTAAGTATATGCTTACTACAATGTGGCCTTTTTGCAAACATTCAAGTTTATTTTTGAATGATCGCTCAAATTAGTGAGAAATTATACTGATCAATCTACAAATTAGATCTGCATTGCTGAAATTAAATAGCAACTTTTCAACACTCTGTCATATAACTCGATATACTTGTGTGCATATAATTTAGATATATTAATATCGATAGCAATTAAGAGTGAGCTAATTATGACAATGCCAAATTTAAGCGAAGAACACGCAGTAATTTTAGGACTTGGAGCAAAAAAACGCTTAGCCTATATGTTCGAAACCGTACAACAGTTCAAGCAAGTATGGATTTTAAACGATGATGATGGCTGCGTTATGCTTGCCAACGAAGATGACGACTGTGTGCCAGTTTGGCCAACTCGTGAATTTGCAGAAGCATGGGCAACTGGAGAATGGGCTGGCTGCAGCGCTAAAGCAATCCCACTTGCTGACTGGTTTAGTCGCTGGACACCAGGCCTTGAGGAAGATGACTTACTTATTGCTGCCTTCCCTACAGAGGAAGATGATGGCACGATATTGTTTTCAGATGAGTTTGAAAAACAATTAAAAGCTCCAAAGCAAAAATATTAAGGTTCAAAGCCTAAATACTCAGAGTTCTAAAATTTATAAACGCGGCACTTAATTTAGTAGCCGCGTTTTTATTGGCAATATCTAAAATTCAAATAAGCCTGCGTAATTGCATCTGGATTTTCTACTTGCGGATAATGCCCAAGCTCTACAAACTCTTGTACGCGCGCATTGGGGATCAGCTTTTTATAATGCTCAATCATATGCTTACCAGAGATGGGGTCTTCTGCGCCTGCTATAAACGTAAGTGGTATATTGTTATTTATGATGGCACCAACCCAGCGTTCTCTGTTTTGCTGCCTCTGCTTTATATAACTAATGAGTTTAGGCATAACGGCTAAACCATCTTTATAAATTAGCAACTCCCAAAGGGTGTCTACCACTTGTTTTGAAGGCGGTGTACTTTTACCAAAAATAGTAACTAGATTATTGGCAAATTTTTGTTTATTCATTAATTTTGGCACTATCCAACCTAGCTTTGAAAGTAAAAGCTTTTGTATAAATAAGGGTTTATGCACCTCAGGAAATAACCCACCATTTAAAAAGCACACACTGTTTATTTTAAAGTCACTTTGGCTAACGACTTGTCTTGCTAATAGCTCTTGAGCCACAGTATCGCCATAGTCATGAGCTAAAATATGTATATCATTAATATTTAACGTTTTTAAAAATTGAGTATATAAGTCGGCTTGTTCAGTAATTTTATAGCCTGCATTTTTAGGTTTATCTGACAAACCAAAACCTAGCATATCGAGTGTAATTACAAAATAATGTTCACTAAGGGTTTGCCACATACCTTCCCAGTCCCAACTAGCACTTGGAAAGCCATGTATTAAAAGCAGCGCAGGCTTAGTTATATCACCAGCTGTTTTAGTAAAAATTTGATGGCCACTAATTTGAGTAAATTGACCCTGTGATTGCCACTGTTGAAGAGAAAACATATATTAGCTTAATTTTTATTATTGATTTGTTAGTTTTATCATAAAGATAATGAAAAAAGGAAACAAAACCAATGCATAAAATTTGCATTGGCTTATTAAAAGTCATGTTAAAATTTAATAGTGTAATCTACATAAACTCGATGGTCAGCTCTATCGCCTTTAACACCATCAACACTGCCTGATTTTTCGGTTGTATAATCTACAAATAACCAGCGCAAACTTAAGCCTTTTATTTTCTCAACTTTATAGCGCGTATCTACAGCCCAATATTTTTCGTCAGCTGTGCCAGCTAACTTACCCAGCGCAGAGTTTTCAGCATCGCTACCGCTTGTGTAGTAAAACTTTGTTGTTAAACCTGGCGATACTGCTTTTAAATCAATACCAAAACGTGCCTGCCACGTTGCCTCGTTTTGATTTGTTAAATCGGCACCAATCAATGAGCGAGTTGGAAATGGGTTTGTACCATGATCGCCACTAAAGTTATCTTCAATCCAAGCATCACTTACCTTAGTAAATGCCGCACCTACACTCCAAATATCTTTTTTCCAATCAGCATCTAAGTAATAGGCAAATCCATCGTTTTCACTTTTAGTTAAACCTGTTAAAGCGCCAGTTGCATCTTCATCATCTAAATCGCCGCCCTCTGCGCCTGTTACAAATAAATCACCATCATCTTGTGAGGTAAATATGCCAGTTGAAAGGGTTAACTTACTTTGCTCAAGTTTAATGTCGTAACTGATTTTTAATCCCATTTTACTTAGATAATTGTGCGAATTTAAATATTCAGCCTCTAATATTAGATTGTCTTTTTTATGCGTAGCACCTACGCCCCAAATTACGTTAATGGCGCCTGTTGCCGATTGATCGGTAGAAAAGTCTTCCCATCTATCATCGTGTCGACGGCTCCATTTGTCGTAAACGTAACCGTATAATTTAGTGTTGCCAATTTTGTAATCACCAAAAACACCTCTAAAAGTATTAGGAATAGCCCGGCTCCCAGAGCTTTTAAGCAACATACTTTTGGTTTTTTGCCCGCCCACTTTAACGTGACCGTTGTTGCCCAATTTAAAATCTAAAAAATATTGACCAAATTTAGAAAAGCTATCGTCAACTCCACCGCTCTCATTACCCGCTGGTAAAATATTACCTGCGGCTGAACCCGTAGAATTAATATCCATCACGGTGTAAGTCGATACACCCACACTCACTAAATCGTTTATATAACCCGATGTGTAATTGAGCTCTATACCTTGAGCAAAAGTTGAATCGTCACTTGCGTCGTTATCGTAGTCACGGTCAAAATAAATTGATCTAAGTTTTATATTAAATTCATCTTGTTCTGTCAGCCCATTAACAGCGGCATACGAAGGAATAGAAATACATGTTAATACTGCGCCTGTTGCCGCAAGTAATTTAGATACTCGGTGAGCCATAGTTATCTCCGTTACCTTGTTTTTTTTAAGTTTTCACTGTGCAGTGCATAGCAGCGTGTATTTTTTCGACCTACACGGCAAACATGTCATAAGGTAATTACATTTTAAGTAATCACATTTCTTTCATGCTAGTAAATATAGAACAATATAAATTTATAATGTTTTAATTTCTATATTATAAAATATTAAGAGTTTGTTTTGTTTCGGATGAATTGTAAAAGTAGGTAAAGATTACCTCTTGCTCACTCATATCTAAGTCGCTAATTTTATTTAAAAAAACATCATAATATTAATTGAATTTTACTTGATTTAAACTTACCAAAGTAAAGTTATGAGCAAAAACTAAAAGCTATCCGTTGTTTTTTGAGCACCTAATATCTACTAAAAAATCGATTAATATAAAAACCAGCACCTTTAGCTAATACTTTTGTTGTTCGCTATAAAGTAGCAAAGAACATAAAAATTATTATATTTATATACATGTTCGTCTTAACTTGGTGAGTAAAATCAACTTTTTATATTACATCCACTCTAAACCTTTATAAAATATATATATTCTAATTAATAACAAAGTTGTATCCTGAATAATAAGTGCTATATTCATTTCGATGATAAAATAGATATACTGTCAGTATATTAATAATAAAGGATGAGTTAATGTTTTCAGGACGACCGGTTAGTAAAAGGTTATTAATCTCGGTGCTTACTCATGCTATTTTTTTCATCAGTGGTGTTGTATTAACTTACTTTGCCCACGCTGCACATCAAGATGCTGTTAATAACAAAATAAATGAAGCCCTCAACAACCGCCTTTCATCACTCTCAACAGGCGTTACTAGCAGATTCGACTTGTATAAATATGGGCTATACGGTTTAAAAGGATTTATACACGGCATTGGCGTTAATAATTTAAGCTACCAAACAATTTCTAATTACTCTAACAGTCGTAACTACGCCCAAGAATTCCCTGGAGCAAATGGTATTGGTTTTATAAGAAAAGTGAATGCCGAAAACTTAGCTCAATTCTTAAAAACTGCAAAATCCGATCGACCTAACCAAATATTCAAACTAAATAAACTAGCTAACGAAAGTGATGAGCACTTTATTATTCAGTATATATTTCCTGAGCAAAGTAATTCACGGGCTCTAGGACTCGATATTGCATCGGAAAGTACACGTAAAAAAGCAGCATTAAACTCTGCAATTAATAACCAAGTTCAATTATCAGCGCCTATTACTTTAATCCAAGCGGATAACAAATCGAAACAAGGCTTTTTAATTTTACTACCAGTTTATAAAAATATTATTATTCCAACTGATAAAATCCAGCGTTTAGAGCAATTAATTGGATGGACTTACTCCCCTTTATTAATAAACAATATTTTAGACTCTCTTTCCCAAGCTGATGAAAATAAGTTAGTCATTAGCGACATAAGTAACAACGTTAAAACTGACTTTTTTAGCTACGGCATTAAAAGCAACACGGCTGATTATCAGTTAAATAAAGTAATTAAAGTGATGGGAAGAACATGGGAAATCACACTTAGTGCTTCAGACACATTTATTGAATCACTACACTTACCGAGTAAATATCAAGCTATTGTCAATGGTGTTTTTTATACCCTTATTTGTATGTTTATAACTTTAATAATTCAGCTGTTTTTTTATCGTAGAGCACAAAGAACACAGCGAAGAATTATCAAAGCTAAACAAAATAAGCATATGCTGCAGCAAACAAATTTAAAATTAGAAAAAGAAGTAAAATTACGTACTAAAGAAATTGCCGATATAAGTATGCTTCAACAAAGTATTTTAAACAGTGCCAGTTACTCTATTATTGCGACCGACATAAATGGCTTAATTACTTTGTTTAATCCCGCCTCTGAAAAGTTATTAGGCTATAAAGCGCAAGACGTTATTGGAATTGAAAATCCGGGTATTTTTCATTTAAAAGAAGAAATTATAAAAAAAGCCAAACAGCTTAGTGCAGAGTTAAATGAACCTGTTTTCCCTGGTTTTGAAGTGTTTATCTTAAAAGCAACGGCTACAGAGCCTGATATCAATCAGTGGACATACATTTCTTCTACAGGCGAGCACATACAAGTTAATATAAGTGTCACCTCTTTATTAAATAACGAAAATGAAATTGTTGGCTATTTGGGTGTAGCATACGATTTGACCGAACAAATTAATCACGAACAAGCTCTCGGACATGCTAAAGAATTAGCTGAACAGGCATCACAAGCTAAATCTGAATTTTTAGCAAATATGAGTCACGAAATACGCACACCTATGAACGGCATACTAGGTACATTACAGTTACTGCAAGAGCAGCCATTGAATGAAAAATCAAAAGAGTATTTAAAAAAATCACTTTATTCGACCCGCTCACTCACCACTATTATTAATGATATCCTCGACTTTTCTAAAATTGAAGCTGGGAAGCTTTCATTAGAATATAAATCATTCGACCTTTTTGAACTTATTCACCACTTAGAGTCTGATCTTGGCCTGCAAGCCAGTGATAAAAATATATATCTCAAATTTATAATTAATATTGAGCATAAGTATTGGGTAGGCGACCCCGTTAGACTCAGACAGATATTTTTAAACCTAATATCTAATGCGATTAAGTTTACCTCGCAAGGTGGCGTTACAGTAACGTTTAGGCTAACCGACGAAAACAAAATATGTTGTTGTATATCAGACACCGGAATTGGAATTTCTGAGCAGGCTATAGAGCGATTGTTTGAGCGCTTTGAACAAGCAGAGCAATCAACTACGCGTGAATATGGCGGTACAGGTCTTGGTTTACCTATTACTAAATCATTAATAGGTTTAATGAATGGCGAAATTAAAGTAACAAGCCAATTAGATTCAGGTAGTCAGTTTTATGTGTACTTACCATTAAAACAAGCACAGATTGATGAAAGCACATTAATAACAAAAAATGTTGAGCTTCCTGACCTATCTGGAAAAACTATTTTATTAGCTGAAGATAATAAAATAAATCAGCTTGTTGCATCTGCGATGCTTGAGCCTACAAAAGCCACCATTATTATTGCTAACAATGGTTTAGAAGCAATCTCATTATACGAGTCACACAAGCCAGACATTATTTTTATGGACATTCAAATGCCTAAAATGGATGGTCTTCAGGCATGTAAAAAAATTAAGGCGCTTAATAACGAACAAATTGTTATCGCGTTAACCGCTAATGTTTTTACAGAGCAAAAAGAAATATACAGGCAGTTATTTGATGGTTACGTTTCAAAGCCAATTGAAAAACATGAGCTTGTCGGCATGTTATCAACACTCTATTTAGTTAATAGTTAGTCATTGCGAAGGCATTAAAAAACCCAGTTACTAATACCTTTCGATATTAGTAACTGGGCTCTAAGAATAATGGTGGGGGAGAGGGATTCTTAAAAACCTAATAACACACTGATTAACAATAAAAACACCGCAAAAAATAAACGCAAGGAATACCAATAGGTATACTAAAAGTTATTTATTTTTAAAAATAACCAAGGCGGCCTAAAGAAAGCTCAGCTTGCCCTACTCCTCCCAAGCATCTAATAATCTAGTAATCTTACCATCAATAGTTGATAAGTTTTCTCTTATAGCTTTTAAGTCAAGGCTATCATCAAAAGCTCTCTGTTTGTGTTTGTAAGATTCTTGTACTTTTGTATCTTCAGAAATCAGCTTAGGATTTTTCCTAGCGTAATTTATTAGCTTTTCAATATATTTAGATTGGGATATTTCATCCGCGTCACTAAGCGCCTTTAGTTTATCACGCGCTGATTTAGACACCTCGAGCTGAAGTTTACAGACTTTATTAGAGATATTCTTTAAGCCTCTTTCATAGCTTTTCCATGCTTTATAGAGCTTATCAAGACTAACTTTTTGACTATCTTCATTAT
The DNA here is from genome assembly GCF_002863625.1 of Pseudoalteromonas sp. MelDa3. Lineage (NCBI taxonomy): Bacteria > Pseudomonadati > Pseudomonadota > Gammaproteobacteria > Alteromonadales > Pseudoalteromonadaceae > Pseudoalteromonas > Pseudoalteromonas sp. MelDa3. The sequence goes on from NZ_PJBR01000046.1 coordinate 22,575, forward strand.
CACTTATACGTTTTATTTCATCTCTAATAAAGCTATCTAATGTGGCATCTGGAGATTTAAAATAACTACTGTAACTGTCATAGCGGCATGCTAGCCAGTTACGCAAATCTTCATTATCTTCATTGACCCACGTCAAAATTTTCTTGCTAGCAATCCGATCTGTCATTAGTTCTTCCCTGTGTTTTACCGTTTGCGGATGTTATCGAAAACAATAATCCAATACCAATTTGTAAGCAACCGCTTTGCGGTCAGAATCTACCTCACCAGATATCTTTTAGATACTAATCAACATCTAAATTAGACCCTCAACTATCCACTCAACTAGAGGCTAAATTAGATTTTTAAAATAAATAAAAAGTCTACATAAGAGTCTAATTGAGATTAAATATCGCATCTTTTTAAAATTACAAAATAACACCCTGTTATTGTGTTAATTAAATAGTTGTTACTCTACTATAGAGTAACAACACACGGCATGGAAACAATCTAATGAGTGAGTTTTTCAACTTAACCACAGGTCTATCAGCATATTCAAAATGGGTTTTAATTCGTTTAATTGCGAAGAAAACTATTGGAGACGAACTATCTAAATCTGATCTGATAGAATTAGGATGCCCACACAATAAATTTAAAAAAGTAATAGAAGAGCTACAAGAAATTAATGCAATTTTAAAGCACAAAACTGAACATTCTAAAAAAGGACGACCTGCTGAGTCATACATTTTTATCTACGATGAACACACAGAAATGACTAAATCATTATCCAGCAAAGAGCTTGTAAGAATAAAGGACAAAAAGTTAAAGGACGAAGAGTTAAGAGTGCCTGTAAAAATAGTATGGTGTTTCTTTGTATTAAACCAAGATGAGTTTGGATATGTTGTTAATTTTACACTATCTAACATTGCTAAAGCATGTGGGTTAAAAGATGCTGAGGTTAAAACTGCTATCTCTCAATTAATTGACCTTAAATTCATTCAAAAAGCCATAAAAGGGTGTACTTTAAAAAAAGTTGAAGACAAGAATAAAAGGAACGTTGTTGAAACTGGAGGTAACAACTTTAA
>NZ_PJBR01000047.1:0-23431 GCF_002863625.1 Pseudoalteromonas sp. MelDa3
CAAAGAAATTTTAGTTGAAAACGCTAAAAACATTGATTGGGAAGACATGACCCAAAACAAATTTGGGCACTTTTTTTTAGGGGATTTTGGTAATAACAAAAACGATCGTAGATGGCTGACTATTTATAAAATAGAAAACCCGATAGATATAAAAACAGATACGACCCAAGCCGAAATAATTAAGTTTACCTACCCCGAAATGGATGGAAGCCCAATAAAACCTAATAACCGTAATTTTGATTTAGAGGCATTTGTAGCACTAGGTCGTCATTTATATTTATTTACTAAAAACCGCACAGAACCTTTCGATGGTATTACTAAAGTGTACAAAGTGGGCGATCATGCTGCTAATTTTAAGGCTGAGTTAATCGACTCTTTTAAAACGTGTACAACGCTTGAAAAACTATGTTGGATAACCTCTGCAGCGCTTAGCCCTGATCGTAAAAAATTAGTCTTACTTGATTCAACTAGTCTTTGGTTATTTGAAAACTTTGAAGGTGATAAGTTTTTCTCTGGTGATGTATCAAAAATAGATTTAGGAATTGTTACCCAAAAAGAAGCTGTCACCTTTTTTGATGACAATACGATTGTATTTACAGATGAAGAGTTTAAAGGCATAGGCGGTAATGCTTATTTTATAAAGCTTGATAAAGCCAAAAAAGAAGTTATAAGAAAAAAACCTATTTCAGAAAAAAAACTTCCATAGCATATAGTTAGCTAAGCTAAAGCATTAAAGCTTAGCTAACTTATGTGAAAGGTAATGAGTTAATTACTCTTTTCGTTTGACGAATGAAGTGCTTTTTCTACATCAACACCTAAAATTAACACTCCAATATGACTATTGTTATCATCTAAAACAGGAAAACTTAGCTGAACTTGAAAATGATGTGTTGATGCATCATATGTAACGCTATCAAAGTTAAAATCTTTTGACTGTTTAAATGTTTTAGTAAACTTATTTTCATCTCCTTGCCAGTAATCACTGGTTAGCTTACTTATTGCTATGTTTTTTCCTTGGTTATCAGTCAATATCAGCTCAGTAACAACACCTTTAAATTGTAATTGCCATTTTTTAAATACTTTAGATAACGGTAAATTAAGCATAGCTAATCCATCAGGGTGCTTTACTTGTTTACTTTCTTTTATCCATAGCTGGTCTAGTCTTTTAATTTCAGATTCACTTAAGGGAGACTCATTACTTATTTGAACTTATTCTAATAAACTAGGTAAGTTTAGTAAGGTTTTAGCACTACTGGACAACCTATCAAGTATTTGCTTTTCTTCACTTTTTGATAGTGAAAATGGATCCTGCGCGCAAGTATTTATATTTTCATCAAACTGCTGCATAAATTTAGGAAAGCGTTTAATAAGTGAATGCGAAGCAAATAATCCCAAAGGTACATACCTAAAAAATTCTCTTTGATACTCATCTTCATTAATGCCTAGCTTAGAGGCTGCTAATTCAAAATCGTCTAAATCAAGTAGAATTCTATCAATCCGCTTATGGTGCATAACATTTACTATTTCTTCTAATGAATTTACTTCTACCTCAGCAATAATATTCTGAGTTTTAAACCAATTAGCCTGATAACTCCCTCTTACTGCACCATAACGCATTTTATTTTTTGGTTTATTAATGCTCTCTGGATGAGTAAACCAGTACCAGCTTTCTAAAAAGATGGGGGATGATATGCGCCCATAGGCCTTCATTTCAGGCATTAAATGAGTAGTGAAATAACCATCTAAGCGGTCTAACTTTACTTCTCGACGTGCACGTAACCATGGCAAGGTTTGTAGCTGAAAAGGGGCTCCCATTTCAAATAAAATACACTCAACTTGGTTGACTGCATTATCAGGTGCAGTGGTGGGTAAGTTTGTTCCAAACTGAAGAGGCTCAGTTAAACCCAATAAGAGGGTAAAAAAATATGCAGGCATAATTCATTGCTAAATAATGTACAAATTAAAATAAGTGTAGCCAAACAGATTAAAATTGCATTATTTGCTGTAATTATTAGGTAACAGCTCTAATTTCCTAGCTATGCAGCGCTTACACACTTAATAAACCGTTCTGTTAGCAGTGTTACTGTAGCTTTGTCTGTATAGTGCTGCTTAGCATTCTTCATAATATGCTTTGAGCAAACATTTTTAGATTCTTCAAATTGAGAATTGCAGCTAGCAACAGTATTACCTAAAGCTTCCTGATAGGCTTTATCTGCGCACATAGTTAAAGCAAAATCTGTAGCGCCAGCAATTATTTCATTGATATTTACTGAGGATGTTTCGAGTTTAAAATAGATATCACTATACGTATTAACTTCTGTATTCTTCTTTGACGAAAAATGACTAGCTTTGGCAGTTAAATAATAGCCTATAAGTATGATTGATAATATCACTGTAAAAACCGTTTTCATAATTACCCTTAACACAATAATTAGTATTGCATTGTTTATAAAATAGTTCGATTTTTTACATAAGTACGAGGGAGGGAGACTCTCTACATCCATGTAAGTAGCAAATAAATCCTTGTTATGTAATTACTAAAAACGCAATTACCAACTATTCTTAATTTTAGCATGCAAGATAAATAAATCAAGAATTTATAAACTATTTACTACACGTTATTTAGTAATGTTTATAGTCATTTCTAATATATAAACAGTATTAAACAACTCGGGGCTTAAATGGCGATTAACGCTTAAATTTAGTTTCTAAAATAACAGAAGATGTTGTGCGCTCTACTCCATCCAAATTTCCTATATCGTCTAGTAAATGGCTAAGCTGCTCTAAATTTTGAGCCTGTACTACAGCAATTAAATCAAACTCACCACTTATGGCATAGAGCTGCGAAATTGCATCAATTTGCTTAAGCTCAATATTTGTTTTAGTTGTTAGTTTTTGTCTTACTTTTATAGACACATGAGCTGATACCATTTTACTGAGGTAGTCGTCACCATAATCAACGCTATAGCCTTTAATTACACCCGTTTCTTCTAGTTTGAGCATACGGCTTTGTACCGTTGAACGAGATAAGTCAAGCATGCGAGCAAGATCAGAAATACTCGCTCTAGCGTTTGTTTTTAGTACAGAAAGTAGCTTTTCATCTTGTGGGGTTATCATAATGGTTATTTTCTTCGTTATTTTGACTTTTATTTTAATCATTTTTCACAAAATAGCACTGCAATTTTAACAGCTAACCTTCGATAATGACCTCTACAAGAAATAATAACGTGTTTGCTGAAGAATAAAGGCTATATTCTTCTTTGAGTTAGCAACTAATCTTTTATCTAAGCCCATTAAATTTAGGTGTAAAAATGCAAGTAACAAGAGACTTATTTAACGACGTAATGGTACCAAACTATAATCCATCAGCAATCATTCCAGTTCGTGGTGAAGGTTCACGCGTTTGGGATCAAAATGATAACGAGTTTATCGATTTTGCTGGTGGTATTGCCGTTAACTGTTTGGGTCACTGTCATCCTGCATTAGTTAAAGCATTAAAAGAGCAAGGCGAAAAAATTTGGCATTTATCGAATGTTATGACTAATGAGCCAGCACTTCGTTTAGCTCAAAAAATGGTTGAAGCAACATTCGCTGATAAAGTTTACTTTGCAAACTCAGGCGCAGAAGCAAACGAAGCAGCCCTTAAGCTAGCGCGTCGTTATGCACTGGACGTATATGGCGCTGAAAAAACGCAAATTATTGCATTTAATAAAGGTTTTCATGGTCGCACATTTTTTACAGTAACTGTGGGCGGGCAAGCTGCATATTCTGACGGCTTTGGTCCTAAACCTGCTGACATAGTACATTGTGATTTTAACGATATAGCAGCATTTGAAGCACTGATCAGCGATAAAACATGTGCTGTTATGATGGAACCATTACAAGGTGAAGGCGGTATTATTTCACCAACAGATGATTTTGCTAAAAAAGTACGTGAGCTGTGTACTAAACACAACGCGTTACTTATTTTTGATGAAGTACAAACGGGTGTTGGTCGCACAGGCGATTTATACGCTTATGAAGGTTTAGGTGTTGTTCCTGACATTTTAACAACGGCAAAAGCATTAGGCGGTGGTTTTCCAATTGGCGCTATGATCACTCGTACACCAATTGCTGAGCATTTAAAAATTGGTACTCACGGTTCTACTTATGGCGGAAACGCACTTGCTTGTGCTGTAGCCGAAGCGGCATTTGATACAGTAAATACACCAGACGTACTAAACGGTGTTAAAGAGCGCGAGCAATTATTCCGTGACGGATTAAACGCAATTAACGAAAAATACAACGTATTTAGCGAAGTACGTGGTAAAGGCTTATTAATTGGCGCAGTACTAAATGACAAATTTGAAGGACGTGCACGCGACTTTTTAGTAGCAAGTGCTAATAATGGTTTAATGAACCTTGTAGCTGGCATGAATGTAATTCGCTTTACACCGTCTTTAGTTATCCCGTTTGAAGATATTAAAGAAGGCTTAGCGCGCTTTGAAAAAGCCGTTAGCGATGTAGTAAACGGTTAATATAGTTTAAATTAGCACGCCTACAGGCGTGCTATTGGAGCAAGCAATAAATGCAAGTATTACGTCCTATTACTGCCAATGATTTTGACGCGCTTAAACAAATAGCGATTGAATCCGGTCATGGGTTTACCTCTTTACCTGTGGACGATGCACAGCTTAAAGAAAAAATTGAACGTGCTGAAAAAAGCTTTGCCAAAAACATTAACCAGCCACTTGATGAAAGCTATTTATTTGTTTTAGAGGACAGTGAAACAGGTGACGTTATTGGCACAACCGCTATAGAAGCTGCGGTGGGTTTATCGGTGCCTTTATATCATTATCATTTAGGTAAAACAGTACACCACTCGCCTACTTTAAATGTATATAACACCGTTGATATTTTAAGCATGTGTAACGACTACACAGGCTGCTCTGAAATATGCACATTATTTTTGCGCGAGAATAGCCGCAAAGGTTTAACAGGTCGATTTTTATCGCGTTCACGCTTTTTATTTATGGCTCAGCATAGCGAGCGTTTTGCCGACACTGTTATCGCAGAAATGCGCGGTGTTAGCGACGAAGACGGCCATTCTCCTTTTTGGCAATGGCTGCAAGAGCACTTTTTTAGTATTGAATTTCCAGAAGCGGATCACTTAGTTGGCTTAGGCGATAAGGTATTTATTAGCGAGTTAATGCCTAAATACCCTATTTATGTGAACTTGCTTAGCAAAAAAGCCCAAGCAGTTATTGGGCATGTGCATGAAAAAACAAAACCTGCGCTAAAATTATTAGAAAAAGAAGGTTTTGAGCACAGAGGCTACGTTGACTTATTTGACGCAGGTCCAACGGTTGAAGCAAAGCTTGGTAATATTCGCAGCATTCGCGACTCTCAAGTTTGCCCTATTACTATTGGTGAGCTTGATCACATATCACAAAATAGCTCTGATACGCTGGCTGTATGTAATCAAGGCGTAAGTGGCTTTAGAGCAACATTTACCAAAGACGCACATTACAATCATGCAAAACATACTCTCGTCATTAGCCAAGATGTGGCTAAAGCACTTAATTTAAGTCAAGGAGATGCAGCGCGATTTTTCCGCCTGTAAATTATTTATGAATACACACCTAATTAATAACCAGTGGCATGTGGGCCTTGGTCCAGCATTTGAGTCAATCAATCCAAGTAATGGCGATGTGGTATGGCAAGGTAATGGCGCAAACGCTGATCAAGTAGATTCAGCTATAAAAGCAGCCAGAGCAGCACAGGTACAATGGGCAGATAAGCCGCTTGAAGAGCGTATAGCCATTTTAGAAAACTTCGCAGCTCAATTAAAAGAACACAGTGAAGAATTTGCGACCATAATTGCACGCGAAACAGGTAAGCCATTATGGGAAACCCGCACCGAAGTGGGCGCAATGACAGGCAAAGTAGCTATATCTGTAAAAGCATACCATGAACGTACCGGTACAACCGAAAACCCAATGCCAGGTGCAAAAGCGTTTATTAGACACAAACCGCATGGCGTTGTGGCTATTTTTGGCCCGTATAACTTTCCGGGGCATTTACCAAACGGGCATATTGTTCCTGCAATTTTAGCAGGCAACACCGTGATCTTTAAGCCATCAGAACTAACACCGCACGTTGCAGAATTCACCCTCTCACTTTGGTTAAAAGCGGGCTTACCAGCAGGTGTTATTAACCTTGTGCAAGGTGAAATTGAAACAGGCAAAGCGCTTGCTTCTCATAAGGATATAGATGGATTGTTTTTTACCGGTAGCTCAAACACAGGTCACTTACTACATAAGCAATTTGCAGGGCACCCTGGCAAAATTTTAGCACTTGAAATGGGCGGTAATAATCCTCTTATTGTAAAAGACGTGAGTGATGTAAGCGCTGCTGTGCACGATATTATTCAATCAGGCTTTATTACCTCAGGTCAGCGCTGTACGTGTGCACGCCGCTTATTTATTGAAAAATCGCTCAATGGCGATGCTATTTTAGAAAAGCTAATAAGCGCGACTAAAAACATAGTTGTAGACGACAGTTTTGCTACAGAGCAGCCTTTTATGGGTGCAATGATAAGCGAAAAAGCAGCACTGGGTATGGTCGCTGCGCAAAGTGAATTAGTGTCAAAAGGCGCGCAAATCCTTGTTGAACTTAAGCAATTAAAATCAGGCACCGGTTTTGTAAGCCCAGGCATTATTGATGTAACAAACATTACCGACATGCCAGATGAAGAGCATTTTGGACCGCTTATTAAAGTGTATCGTTACAACGACTTTGACAGCGCAATTATTGAAGCTAACAACACAAGCTTTGGCTTATCTGCAGGTTTACTTAGCGACAGTGAAGATGATTACACTCACTTCTTAAAGCGCATTCGTGCAGGTATTGTTAACTGGAACCGCCCTATTACGGGTGCCTCTAGCGCGGCTCCATTTGGCGGCATAGGCGCCAGTGGTAATCACAGAGCAAGTGCCTATTATGCCGCCGATTATTGTGCATACCCTGTGGCATCTGTTGAGTCAGACAAAGTGAGCTTACCGCAAACCCTAGCGCCAGGCTTGATAATTGAATAAGTAATAAACCAAAATTTTAGATTTAAGGATTTAACATGCATACTGATGTAAACACATTATTTGAGAGCCTTTGGAAAAACTACTTAAACGTAACACCATCGGCAGATAAAATTCATGACCTTTTAGGGTCAACGCAAAAAGATGACATTATTAACGATCATATTGCGCTGCGTACATTTAATATTGAAAAAGTAGGTCTTGAAAAACTCGCCGCTCATTTTTTAGCGATTGGTTACAAAGAATGTGGTGAATACCACTTTGAAGCTAAAAAACTTTACGCAAAGCACTACGAGCATAGCGATCCTAATCAGCCAAAAGTGTTTATTTCTGAGCTATTAGTTGAAAAATGCTCGCCTGAGTTACAAGCCATCGTAACCAATATGGTAAGCCAAATTGACGAAAGCGCAGTTACTGCTGATAACTTTTTGTATTCAGGCACGCATTGGCAAGTAAGCACCGATACTTATAAGCAGCTGCTAGCTGAAAGCGAGTATGCAGCGTGGATGTCGGCGTGGGGTTACCGCGCCAATCACTTTACCGTAAATATTAATACGCTTGCTAAGTTTGATAACATTCATGATGTTAACCAAGCCCTAAAAGACGCCGGCTTTTCGCTTAATACGTCAGGCGGCGAAGTTAAAGGCTCACCAGAGGTGTTACTAGAGCAATCGTCAACACTTGCTGATGAATACTCTGTTACCTTTAGTGACGGTGATATGAGCATCCCTAGCTGCTTTTATGAGTTTGCTATTCGTTACCCTAAAGCCGACGGTGAGCTTTATACTGGTTTTGTTGCAGCCTCAGCTGACAAAATATTTGAAAGCACCAACGCTCGATAGCAAAACCTAAAATACTTTATTTAAAAAGCCCGTTATGGGCTTTTTTTATGTCGGTAAGTTATGTTGATTAATTATAAAAATAACGGTTTATAATCGTTTTCTAACTTTTCAAACGATAAGTCGCCAATAAAGCGGCCAAAACTCAACCAAGTTGCCAAACCGCGTAAGTCTTTAAAGTGTGGTGGCACAAATTGCGGGCTCTCAATTACACCTAAATCATGAAGCTGCGATATTAATCTAAAATCATCTATCGATATTTTACCTACCAGTAATAAAGGGAGTCTATCGATTCGACCAAGCTGTATCGCCACGCGTATTAAGTTATAAACCAGTACAAAGCCTTTAATGTAGGCAATATCTTTTGTAAAAGGCAGGCCTGTTGGCGTACTGCCTCTAAATACACGCTGCGCGAGTGTGTAGCTGTCGTCTTTTGATAAACCTTGCGCTACGTAATCACGGTAAATGTCTACAAACTCAGCGCCATCTATTACCTTTGTAACCGCTTGAATACGGTTAACTAATTTAGATAAACGCCTTGGAGTCGATTTTAAAGTAATAATTTCGGTAAGTACTGCTAAGCCTTCTTGGGTAATAGTTGAGCTAGGCGTGCCTTTACTCAAACATGTTAAATACGGCTGTGCTAAACCATTTTGAGTGGTACCTACGTGTATCCACCCTTCGTGAACTTCTAAAATATCAAGTTCACGCTGAGAAAACTTAACATCTTGATTAAGCTTTATATTATTAGCACCTGCGGCTGCATCACTAACAATACCATCGCTAAGCATTACCTCTACATTTATGCCTGCCATACTGGCATTTACTTGCTCAGACAAAATACGCACAGCATCAACAGCATCAATATTTTTAGGGTCGTCAGGCAGTATGTCGGCTATAAGTAAATTTTGCAGCGGTTTATCTAGCATATTAGCTAGCTCAGAAAGTGAGGGCTCACCGGCATGAAATAAATCTTTAGGATGACCAAATAACTCCACCGATAAGTCATGAAACTCTGGCGTTCCACGATACTCAAGCATACTTAATACCGTTTTATACTCGGTGCACATTTTTCCCATATATTGAGCAATCGGATTTAACTGCCCCAATTGGTTAATAATGTTACGGTGCAAAGTAGAAAATGCTTGGCGTAACTCGCTAGGTACAAAACCAAGGTCGCGCTGTTGATAATATGCACGATCGATGAGTGGGTTTTTTTGACATTTCTGTCTAAAAAACTCCTCTTTAGTTTGTTTATCCCAATTAATAGCATCGAGTATCCTAATTGGAGTTTGCAATGCAATTAATTGATCCGATAACTCACGAGTTTTTAGTAGTAACGCCTTGTCTATCATGCTCTAAGCTCAACAATAAATGAGTTTTGAGCATAATTTAAAAAAGCGAAATTACAAAGCAATATCACACTTTTTTAGCTATTGTTTTTAAGATGATCGACCCTCATATCTCTATCGTATGAGTTACTAAACGAAGGGCATAAAACATGAAAAACGAAATCGACAATAAACAGATTTTAGCCGTATATGAACGTATAATTCAAAAAGGTGAAATGACTGATGAAGGCAAGCATTATCAAGGTGTTACTGCTTATTCAGACGTAGATGGCTACACAGTATACCTACAAGGTAGCGGCGTTGAACTGCGCTTTGGTTTTCATAATACTTACCACCTTGACTACGAACATGAAAAGCATAAAGACGACTTTTTGAAAAAATTATATAACATTGCAAACGAGAGCTAATGCACCCACGAAAACGCAGACACCGCCCTACCAGTAAGCTCAATACTACTTTTATAAACCAAGTAGTAGAAGAGCTTAGAGCTGATCCAAACAAAGTCTCAATTATTCAAGAAAATTTAGAACAGTACCGTGCTCAAACTCATTTAAAGCGTGGTTTTTTACTGGCTATAGAGCGCTTTGATTGGGTTTTTGAAGCAAGCAAAGATATAGACTTTATTTGTCAGCAAATTTTAGCTGATGACTATATTGGCAATAGACTAAGACGTTACCCCCTACTTTTTAAAGGCGTTATTAATAATGCCTGACCTTTCAAAACCAAGCGCTTTAAAACGATAAAACCACAAAGTTTACTCTCTATATAAATTTATTAGAGCACTAAGCAATTGCAGGTTTAGTGCGCTTTTGTATTAAATTAATACTATTAGTACTCTAACTATTACTGCACTAATGATTATTGATCATTTTATTCATTTATTGCTGTAAACAAATCATTACTATTATTTAATTTCAAAATAAAATTCACAAGCCTTTGTTTTAAATAAAATAAAACAAAGTAAAACCTTATCTTCTTTATCGCATTAGTTGCGCTTTTATTAATGATTAATCTACATTTTGGCATCTAGATATTTACTTCAGCCTTGAATTGTTAGAGCTATTACCTTAAGCTTATGTTTATTGAACGTTCAATTAATAAAAATTATGCCTAAAGTCGGAATGGAACCTGTCAGACGTCAGCAGCTAATTGACGCGACTATAGAGTCAGTTGCAACTAATGGACTACAAGGCACAACTATAAACAGCATTAGTAAAAATGCCGGTTTATCGTCAGGCATTATTAGTCATTATTTTGGTGGTAAGCAGGGGTTAATTGAAGCCACTGTTAGATACTTACTAACAAGCTTAAAACAAGGCTTGATAAGTAAAGTAAATAACCAAACGAATGCCATTGAACGTTTAATGATTATTATCGAAGCCAACTTTGCGCTTGTACAACAGCGTAATGATACAACCCGAACGTGGTTAAGTTTTTGGGCGCAATCGATGCATGATGAAGAATTACACAGACTACAAAACGTAAACAGTAAACGCTTGCAAAGTAATTTAGCATTTTCTTTTAAGCAATTAATGCCTATTGAGCAAGCAAAGCAAGCTGCAGAACTGAGTGCCGCCATGATTGACGGCCTATGGTTAAGAGCAGTACTGAGTAAATCAGACAATAATCAGTTTAAACACAGTGAAAAGTTAGCAAAAAGCTACGTACTTTCACTTATCAAGCAATATGGAGCCTAGCGTGACTACACCTGTCTATCAAAACTTTATTAACGGCCATTTTCTTGCAAACCAGAACGGCAAAACATTTGATGTAACAAACCCAGCAACGGGCGAGGTTATTTACGCAGTAGAAATTGCCGACGGATTTATTCAAAACGCAGCCATTGCCAGTGCAAAGCAAGGTTTTGCTCAGTGGTCAGCAATGACACCCATTGAACGTAGTCGCATTTTATTAAAAGCAGTGGCTATTTTACGCGAGCGCAACGATGAGCTGGCACTTGTAGAAGTACTCGACACCGGTAAACCAATGCAAGAAGCAAATTGTGTTGATATTGAAACCGGCGCTGATGTAATTGAATACTTTGCAGGCCTTGCGCCAGCACAAGTAGGCCAACAACAAATGGTTGGTGATGACTTTTACTACACACGTAAAGAGCCATTAGGTATTTGTGCGGGTATTGGTGCATGGAACTACCCACTACAAATTGCGTGTTGGAAGTCGGGCCCTGCCCTTGCAGCTGGTAATGCATTTATATTCAAACCATCTGAAGAAACACCACTTGGCGCACTTAAACTTGCAGAAGTATTTGTTGAAGCTGGCGTACCTGCAGGTGTGTTTAATGTTGTTCAAGGCGCGGGCGATGTAGGCCAGTGGCTAACGCAGCATAGCGATATTGATAAAGTATCATTTACGGGTGAAGTAGGCACAGGTAAAAAAGTAGTAGCAAGTGCTGCCGGTACTTTAAAAGATGTCACGATGGAACTTGGTGGTAAATCTCCATTATTAGTATTTGATGATGCCAACATTGAGCAAGCAGTTAGCGCTGCTATGTTAGGTAACTTTTATACGCAAGGCGAAATTTGTACTAACTGTACACGTATTTACGTTCATAAAAATGTATATCAGCAGTTTATTGATGAGCTTAAAGCGCGCACTGAGAAAAACATTATTGCTGGCGACCCACAAGATTTAAATACTAACTTTGGCGCACTTATTTCTAAAAAGCACCAAGAACTAGTAATGAGCTACGTTAATAAAGGCATCGAAGAAGGTGCAACGCTATTAACCGGTGGTACAACGCTTTCACCTAAATCTGCACCTAATGGCTATTTTGTAGCGCCGACTGTGTTTATTGATTGTAATGACGACATGACTATTGTTAAAGAAGAAATATTTGGCCCTGTAATGAGCGTGCTTGTTTTTGACGACGAAGACGATGTTATTGCACGCGCTAACGGGACTCACCTGGGCTTAGCTGCAGGCGTATTTACTAGCGATATTAAACGTGCGCACCGCGTGATTCATAAGTTACAAGCCGGTATTTGTTGGATTAATGCATACGGTAACTCACCTGCTGAAATGCCAGTTGGCGGTTATAAGCAATCGGGTATTGGCCGTGAAAATGGTATACAAACTCTTGATCAATACACGCAAACTAAGTCTATTTATGTTGGTATGGCCGACATAGAAAGCCCATTTTAAGGCGCCCTACTATGAGTAATCATTACGACTATATTATTGTTGGCGCGGGTTCGGCTGGTTGTGTTTTAGCAAACCGTTTATCTGAAGATTCAAGCAACCGCGTGTTACTACTTGAAACTGGCGGTAGCGATAAAAGTATTTTTATAAAAATGCCAACCGCGTTATCTATTCCTATGAATAGTGACAAATACGCATGGCAGTTTCATACGCAACCTGAGCCTCATTTAGATAACCGTGAAATGCATTGTCCTCGAGGCAAAGTATTAGGCGGTTCGTCATCTATTAATGGCATGGTATATGTACGTGGCCACGCAAAAGATTTTGACGAATGGCAGCAACACGGTGCAAACGGCTGGGATTACCAATCGTGTTTACCGTATTTTCAAAAAGCAGAAAGCTTTTACCTTGGTGAAAATACTTACCGTGGTGGCAAAGGCCCGCTTGGTGTTAATAACGGCAACGAAATGAAAAACCCGCTTTACCGTACCTTTATCAAAGCAGGTGTACAAGCCGGTTATGCTTCTACAGATGATTATAATGCGTCGCAGCAAGAGGGTTTTGGCCCAATGCACATGACCGTAAAAGACGGCGTGCGCAGCTCTGCTTCTCGTGAGTATTTAGACCCTGTTAAATCGCGTAGTAATTTAACAATTATTACCGGTGCACTAGCACAACGCGTGATTTTAGATGGCAAAAAAGCCACTGGCATTGAATACAAAGTAAATGGCGACGTTAAAACTGCACATGCTGCAAAAGACGTTGTACTAAGTGCAGGGCCAATTGGCTCTCCACATATTTTACAACTCTCTGGTATTGGTGATACTCAAGCGCTTGAAAAAGCAGGCGTTGAAGTACAGCATCATCTACCAGGTGTTGGTCAAAACTTACAAGATCATCTTGAGTTTTACTTTCAATACAAGTGTAAGCAACCTATCACACTTAACGGCAAGCTAGGCATTGTTTCAAAAGGTTTGATTGGCGCGCGCTGGTTATTAACGCGTTCGGGTTTAGGTGCAACGAATCATTTTGAATCGTGTGCGTTTATTCGCTCAAAGCCCGGTGTTGAATGGCCAGATATTCAGTATCACTTTTTACCAGCGGCTATGCGTTACGATGGTAGAAGTGCATTTGCAGGTCATGGTTTTCAGGTACATGTTGGTCATAACAAACCAAAAAGTCGCGGTAGTGTCACTATTGCTTCTGCGAATCCTGAGCAACCACCAACCATTTTATTTAATTACCTTGAACACCAAGACGATATTGAAGGCTTTAGAGCGTGCGTTCGCTTAACACGCGACATAATCGAACAAAGTGCCTTTGATGAATACCGCGATGAAGAAATTCAACCTGGTAAACATATTCAAACAGATGAAGAAATAGATGCCTTTGTACGCCAAGCCGTAGAAAGTGCCTACCACCCTTCTTGCTCATGCAAAATGGGTGAAGATGATATGGCCGTTGTTAACTCAAATACGCAAGTACATGGTATTGAAGGACTACGTGTTGTTGACTCATCTATATTCCCAACTGTTCCTAACGGAAACTTGAATGCGCCTACTATTATGGTTGCCGAAAAAGCAGCTGACATAATTTTAGGTAAAGACCCATTACAGAAATCGGATGTGAATGTTGCCATAACAACAAACTGGCAAGAAACACAACGTAGTACGGAGATCTAACTTTAGCCACATGCTTAGGTTTAGTCTCGTCGGGCTAAACCAATGCGTGCCTTGCAGTGGCACACGATGTAAATAGGTTACGTTGTGTTAATGCGAGAATAAAACAATAAAATACGGAGTGCTTATGAATTATTTTTATTCATTACTGGAGGGTAACAATGACTATTTGGCTTAATGCAGGGATCATTTTTACCTTACTTGCCATTATCACTATTTTAATTAAATGGGGTAATGTTCGCGTAGTAGGTGTAACACCAGTTCGAACCTTTACGTTTATAGCAATACTATTTACTTCTGGCCTAGATGTTGGCCTTATCATGTTTCCTTTAACTGAGTTTGCAGGTTATGCAGACATAAAAGCAAGCCCAGAATACGCGTTTGCAAATCCACTGGCTATTGAGTTTGGCTACTGGGGATTTTTGATCTGGGGATTTTACTTTCTTACGTGCTTTTATTTCTGTGTAATAGAACCTAAAGTGAAATTTTTCGAAATTCCTTGGGTTAAATTTATCAATAACGTTGTAATTATTGGTACATGTGCATTTACCGCTTATTTGCTGCTTACAAACCTACCGTGGTATTTACCCGAACTAGGTGATGGAACAAGTATAGTTTCTGAGTTTTACTTAATTGTGTTTGCGGCTATCTGTTTTGCTGTGTACTCAAGTACTGATATTAAATATGTACGTATTTTAAGTATTTCTACTACGTGGTTATTTTTAGCTTTAATCGCCTTTATGTGGGCTGGCGCATTTGTGATTGGTGATAGTCAAATGTCAGCATTTACAGATAACTTAGGCTCTATTGGTACTTACTTTGCAAACATTAATGAATTTGTTTTACCGCTTAATGATTACCATGAGTTCTACTTATTCTGGTGGTTTGCGTGGAGCATAATGATTGGTCAATTTACATCACGCTTTGTTGGTGGACTTAAAACATACCAAGTATTAGGTGCTATGTTGATTTTCCCTTCTATTCCTATTGCGATTTGGTTTAGCGTACTTTATCACTACCATGAAGCGGGCATTCCAACTCAAGGCATTAAAAACTTTGCAATGGTATTTGTAGGTATTGTATTTGTAATTAACTCACTCGATTCGTTAGTGCGTTTATATACAGATAACCTAAACTTTACCGTAAAGCGTTTTGGCAAAATGAAATACATGATCGGAAATGTTGTCGCTTTATCGTTACTTACACTATTGTTTAAATTAGAATTTTTACAAATTCAGTGGGTAGGCGCATTGGTTATTGGATTGTTCTTTATCTGTGCTGGTTTTATCGGATACAGCAAGTTTAAAACAGTTACAAACATAGACAGCTCACCAAAAGCAAACGAAATTGATTACACAAAAATAGACACAGTACACTAGGGATTAATAATGAATAACAAACTAAAACAACTTGTAGTAGCGCTACCATTTGCACTTTTATCAACAACCGCAGCTGCTGATTGGTCAACAACAATCACTGCAGCGTCTGACTACACTTTTAATGGTGTAACGCAGACAGATAGCGATCCTGCAATTCAAGGCAGCTTAGACTATGCCTTTGATAGCGGTGTTTACGCCGGTGTATGGGCTTCAAATGTAGATTTTGGTGACGACACTGATTTTGAACTTGATGCTTACGTAGGTAAATATGTACAACTTGATGAGCAATTTAGCGTTGACTACGGTATTGCTTATTACACTTATCAAGGTAATAACAGCGATGGTAACTACGCTGAAGCTTACACTAAGTTTGGTTATGCAAGTGAATACGGCCAAACTGAGCTTAACTTTTGGTACAGCTGGGACTACTTTGGTTACGATACAGGCCACGTTATTTCGATGATCGCTCACACTTATGAGCTAGCTCCTAATCATGCACTACGTGCAAGCTTTGATATTTCAAACTCACTTGATGGTGATAAGTTTGAGTGGGATCAAGCTAAGGGAGACAAATCGTATTATCACTACCGTCTAGCATATCAAACAAGCTACGAAGGTTTTGGTATTGAAGTGGCCGCTGAAAACACAAGCTTAGATTACGATTATGCTGATGAGCGTATTGTACTTGCTATTTCACGCACATTTGCTCTTTAATACAATAATTACTGATTAAACAAAAAATGCCACTCTACTTAGAGTGGCATTTTTATTTGTAAACTAACTGACTAACTAACTAACTAACTAACAATATCCCACGCACTTGTACCCGATGCTGAAAGGTTACTGGTGTTATTGCGTAATACTTTATTACCTACATTAGCTGATGACTCAGGTCGGCTTACTAAATAACCCTGAACAGAACTCACACCCATTTTTTTAACAAGTTCAAACTGCCCTATTTCTTCAACGCCTTCAGCTACAATTTTAAGGCCAAGCTTTTGTCCAAGCTCACTAATTGTATTTAATATATCATTATATTTTTGGCTTTTATTAGCTTGAGCTATAAACGAGCGATCAATTTTAATAACATCTATTGGTAAATCCGCTAATGTACTTAAAGAACTAAAACCTGTACCAAAGTCATCAATAGCAATAGTAATCCCCTCTTCTCTTAGCCTACTTAGCTCTTTAATAATTCTTGGACTGGCTTTAATGAAAGTTGATTCGGTAATTTCTAGCATCAAAGACGTCGCCGGTAAGCCGGTTTTTTTGAGCTTCTTCATTACCCAATCATAAATGTCACGGTGCTTTAATTGAATGCCCGAAACATTTACTGATATTTTTACTTTGCGCATACCTGCATTGTGCCAAGCAGCCATTTGCCGACACGATTCAAGCATAATCCAATCGCCAAGCTCTAATATTAAATTAGACTCTTCTGCTATCGGAATAAACTCTGAAGGAGGGATCATACCCTCAACTGGGTGGTCCCAGCGTGTAAGCGCTTCGAAATAATCAATCATACAATCTTCAACATGCACAATTGGCTGAAAAGATAAGTAAAAATCTTTACACGCAACCGCTAAACGCAGCTCTTCAAGTAAATAATGGTAACGGCGCATTTTGTTACCCATTTCTGGCGAGTAAACTTTAAATATTCCCTTACCATCACTTTTAGCTCTATACATAGCTACATCGGCTAATTGTAAAAGCGCTTGAGGCGTTGATGCACTTTCTGGGTAAGCCGCAATACCAATACTGGCACTAATTTTTACTATTTTATTGCCAAGCACAAAGTCTTTTTCAAGCTCACTTAGCACATGCTTAGCAATTTCAACGACTCTGTCGCTATCATCAAGTAATTCTATAAAAATGGAGAACTCATCCCCTCCTAACCTTGATAAGTTTTGCTCTAATTGGTTAGCATTATTTATGTTACTTAATTCATGGTGGCGTAAAACATTCGCAAGTCGGCTAGCAACTTGAACTAATATTTCATCACCAAAACTGTGACCAAACGAATCGTTTACTTGTTTAAAACCATCAAGGTCTATAAACAGGAGTGCACACTTGAGATCTTCTTGATTAGCATGATTAATTTGTCTGTCGATATGTTCAATATACGCATGGCGGTCAATTAATAACGTCAGTTTATCTTGGCATATACTGGTTTGAGTTTGTTTTACATAATTAGCCACATGCGTATTTAAACTATTTATTGATTGGCTTAAGCTGCTTACACCCAAAGGGTTCTCAGCCGGCTTTACTTGCAAGTTAAATGCAGTGAGTAAGCTATTGGCTTGAAGATTAAGCTCCGCTATTTGATTTTTATAATGGCGCTTTCTACGCTCTCTGCGTAAGTACAGGCCAGAACCAAATATTAAGATACATAAAAGTAAAAAATTAATAGGTGATGCAAGTGTCATTATAATTAACTTACTTGAATCAGCAGCTACAAACTGAGTGTCAGTGGTTTTAATAAGCAAAAAATCAGCAGTGGGCTGCTCAATTATATAATGGCCATTTAAGATCGGATTATACCAAGGAGCCATATCAAGAGAGGTATTCGTTATTTCGAAATTTCGTATATCAATACTGGTACTAAATAAATTTATACGATTAATCTGATTCGTTAACTCTATGTTTATACAAAAACAAAATAGAATTATGATTAGAAAAATAAAACCGAGCGGCTTAAGTTTACTCATGAAAAAAATCCATCTATCTTACTTCTCCCTTAAACCTGTTACTAAAAGCGGATTATATCGCCTGCATTTCGAACTACGCAAGAATTGATATAACCCTTAGCCACTAGCATAACAAAAATCGTAACAATAATGGATTAACTAACTATATCTTGCATATAGTATAGGTGGGATTAACAAAAATAAACAAAAAGGTTCTAATTGTTTAAAATTTAATACATACCGTCAATAAGCTCTATAATTTTTTCTTCAGCGTCTATAAACTTATCCAATCCACCACCGGTGCGATAAGATGCTTATGCTATTTTTTTATTCGTTTCAACGTCTTTAATCCAAATATTTGCGTATGCCATATAGAGCGCTATATCCCAACGCCAATTTGCTACGTAGTAAGCCACTGCATTACATCCTGTCGTATCTGCACCTGGTAATTCGGTCTGGTAGTCTTGGTGTTTCAATACATAATTGGCTGGAATTACCCGAGTTTCAACATCATGCTTTGCAAAACCTTTTTTCATTGCATCTATAACACCAGCTTTAACAGCCTTATGTTCAGCAATACATACTGTTTTAGGTATGTTTGTTTCAAATCGAGTAATGTCTTGCTTTGCAGCACAACCGGCCAAGGTGGCAACCATTGCTGCTGCAACTGTTATTTTTAACGTATTCATATTTATTCCTTTTTTATTTTTAATATTTAAAGCTGCCATGCATAGCTAACTTTTGTAAAAAATGTACGCTGATCTCGCTCAATATTTTTAAGAGAATCGTCTTGGTAACCTCTATCTGAGTAACCCAAATAAAACAGTGTTTGTGCATTAATTTTATATGAGTAAACAAGCTGGCTGCCGTAGTCTTTATTGATTTGACTAACTTGATAAAAGTAGGCGTTTTCGTCTCTATCAATATCTTCAAATTGTAAAATTAATTTAAGAATTGAACGCATGCTAAATTTATAATGAAGTCTAAAGTCGACCAAGTTAGCAGTAAACACCCGCTTCCCTTGCGGGTTGTCTAATTGACTGTAGTTATGCTTTACATCGAGTTGCCAATGGTCGTTAATGTCCCAAACCACTTGGGTTTGAGTGTCAAACGCATCGCCTAATTGCTCATTTGCATAATCAATGCGGCTAGCGTATTCAATATATAACGAAAGCTTTAAATCTTTAGTGGGTTTAAAGCCCGTATAAATAAAACCAATATTTTGATTATAAAAATTGTCGTTATAGTTTTCATAACGGTGCACTAAACCAATTTCAAAAATAGATTGTTTTTGGCCTTTAAAGCTTAAAAAGCCTTCGTATTCTTCTTCAAGTAAATCGCCATTTTGCGCCCACGTTTTATCCCAGTCAGCTTCGTATGACCATGAGGTAAGTAAATCAGATTCATCTCTGTACCATGTTTGTCCGCCACCAAAGCCTACTTTTTCATAATCAACTTTAGCTTGATAACCTAAATCGGTTCGGTAGTCCTGCCCAATATTTTCATAAGATGCAAATAATTTGTAATCACGTTTATCGCGGGTAAGTTCCAGGGCATATGCTTCATCTGACTGAGTTTCAGATAAGTTATAATTTTGAATTAAAAATTCAGAGTTACGTGTATCAGCAGATGATACTTGATACAAAAGAGTATCCGATTGATTAAACCAGTAGCTACCATCCACTGATAATACAGTGTTGTGATAGTCATCACTTTCTCTGTGCGTGCTTGAAAGGCCAATAGTACCCTGCTGACCTAGGTCATATTGATAACGCCCTGCGGCCGCATTCGTTTTTTCGTTTAAGCTTGCAAAGCCAGAGCCCTGATTCGTTGGCAGTAAAATATTACTATTGTCGTCATCAGCGAGCATTAACGCATAACTATGATCACCCGTTTTACCCGTTAATTTTGCACCTAAAGTAGGCTCTGCAATTGTACGTGTATATAAAAGCTCAAATAAGCTGCTTTTAAAGTAAGAAGCTCCATCTAAAAAGAAAGGACGTTTTTCAGCATAATAAATAGAAAAGGTTGTATTTACATCGAGCTCTAAAGAGTCTGTTTCTACTTGCGAAAAATCTGGGTTGATAGTCGCATTTAAAACAGCGTCCTTGGTTAAACCCCAGCGCAAATCTAAGCCCACTTCGGTATCTATATCGCCATTATCCCAGTTACCCGGTAATTCAGATTTATTATCGTTACGAAGTGCTGTCAATGTAGGTGTTAATTGAATATTTTTACTCGATTCAATATCGCTAAAACCCACTAACTTATCAAACTGACAAAGGCTACATTTTATATTTCTATCAAATCCCATATTTGATAGCTGATATAAAACATCACGTTGGTAGTTTCTCATTACTGAAAAACCCCACGTTAGCTCTTTTTTATTTTCAGGAAAGCGCAGTGCCTTAAAAGGAATACGCATTTCAACAACGTAACCTTTCTCGTTAATTTGTCCCGCGCTATCCCAAATAGCATTCCATGAGGTATCTGAGCTCCATCCATCGGTATCGGTCATTCTTATATCGCCTTGTGCACCAAGGGGATTTACATGAAATTCATAACCACTGCGTTCATCATTAAATGTATCAATAACAAGAATGACTACGTCGTCTTCCCATAGCGTATCGCGGTCACGAAGTGATGCACGAATTTGTTCAGGGTTTGGATCCTCTGCAATAAAGGCAACATATAAGTTTGTGCCATCTTCGTAAATAAAGGCATCAGTTTTTACAGGAGGTGTGCCTTTTTCGTTAGGCTCATCTTGGTAAAGTAGAGGTATACGTGTCGCATTTTGCCAGTGCGCTTCATCCATAACACCATCAATAGTGATATTTGAATCAATACGAGATAAGGATACTTGCTGTTTACTAGCCGCTACATCAAGGCTTGAGAGTAATAAAACGAAACTTAAAAATAGGAAGGTAAACTTTTTTATTATAGTTATAAAGTACTGCATAAACATCCATTTAGACTGTAATTACTCATAGGGAGTAACTTAAGCTGGGGATTGTAATTTATCCAGGTACATTTGTTAATACTTTGAAATAAAAAATTAACTATTTAATGATAAAGGAGTAACTAATTGTTACGTATTATGTTTCGAGTAGTTTAAGTTTATCGTCTATGCCATTCCATACATCAGCGTCCTCTGGTGCAGGTTTAACCTCTGTAATGCGCGGCCAGACCAGTGCAAGTTCAGCATTCAATTCAGTAAACTCTTTTTGAGATTCTGGTAATTCATCTTCTTGGTATATAGCATCAGCTGAACACTCAGGGACACATAAACCACAATCGATACAATCAATCGGGCTAATTGCTAAAAAATTAGGGCCTTCAAAAAATGCATCTGCTGGGCACACTGATACGCAATCGGTGTACTTACATTTTATACAATTTTCGGTGACTACAAACGCCATACTATTTTAATACCTAAGATTTTAAACAACAGTTGTGGATCATACCCATCCACTCCAAAAATACAATAAATAAGTGCCATATCACCCTATTTTAACGTAAAATACGCGCCTTATGTTTGCACACCCGTTGTGCCCTGCATCCCCTTATTGTGAGCGGTAATAATACCCCGCTATGACACCTAAAAGAGATATAAATGATACGTTTAACCGAAATAAAGCTGCCACTTGATCATGACGAAGATGCAATTGGTCAAGCAATTGTAAATAAACTAAAAATCCAACCAGAACAATTGCACAGTTTTAATGTGTTTAAGCGTGGTTATGATGCACGTAAAAAATCAGCTATTTTACTGATTTATACACTCGATATAGAAGTTGATAACGAAGCCGAGCTACTCGCGGCATTTGAAAAAGACCAACATGTAAAAGTAGCGCCAGACACAAACTATAAATTTGTAGCCCAAGCCAGCGAAAATATAACAGAGCGCCCTGTTGTGATTGGTTTTGGCCCTTGTGGTTTATTTGCAGGCTTATTACTTGCTCAAATGGGCTTTAATCCCATTATATTAGAGCGCGGTAAAGAGGTACGTGAACGTACAAAAGACACGTTTGGCTTTTGGCGTAAACGCACACTTAATACCGAATCAAATGTACAATTTGGTGAAGGTGGCGCAGGTACATTCTCAGACGGTAAGTTATATAGCCAAGTAAAGGATCCAAAACATTACGGTCGTAAAGTCATTACTGAATTTGTAGAAGCAGGCGCACCCGATGAAATTTTATACGTAAGTAAGCCACACATTGGTACGTTTAAACTTGTCACCATGATTGAAAAAATGCGCGCTCGTATAATAGAACTAGGCGGCGAAATTCGCTTTAGCACACGTGTTGACGATATTCATTTAGACGACGGGCAAGTAACAGGTTTAACGCTTTCAAATGGCGAGCAACTAAACACTCGCCATGTTGTATTAGCCGTTGGTCACAGCGCACGTGACACGTTTGATATGATCCACAAAAAAGGGATTTATGTTGAAGCAAAGCCATTCTCAGTCGGTTTTAGAATCGAACATAAACAATCAATGATCGATGAATGTCGTTTTGGTACAAATGCAGGAAACCCAATTTTAGGCTCTGCCGATTATAAACTTGTTCATCATTGCGACAATGGCCGCACAGTTTACAGCTTTTGTATGTGCCCAGGCGGCACAGTAGTCGCTGCAACCTCTGAAAAGGGCCGCGTTGTTACCAACGGTATGAGCCAATATTCACGAAGTGAGCGCAACGCTAACAGCGCTATTGTGGTAGGCATATCACCAGAGCAAGATTTCCCAGGTAATCCACTTGCTGGAATAGACTTACAACGTAAACTTGAAGAGCAAGCGTATGAGCTTGGTGGTAGCAACTACGATGCACCAGCCCAGTTAATTGGCGACTTTTTGAAAGGTAAATCATCAGAAAACTTAGGTGAAGTACAACCCTCTTACACACCCGGTATTAAGTTAACTGACTTGAGTAAAGTGTTACCACAATTTGCTATTGATGCCCTTCGCGAAGCGATACCAGCGTTTAATAAACAAATTCGTGGCTTTTCAACTAACGACGGTTTACTAACCGGCGTTGAAACACGTACTTCGTCGCCTATTAGTATTAAGCGTGATAAAACATTCCAAAGTATTAACACCAAAGGGCTTTACCCTGCAGGTGAAGGCGCAGGCTACGCTGGCGGTATTTTATCAGCGGGTATTGATGGTATTAAAGCGGCTGAAGCGGTCGCACTGTCTATGTTAGAAAACGCTTAAACCTCTTTTTTAAGCTGTTTATCGAAAAGCCTCACTTTGTGA